>NZ_JBQSVO010000003.1:0-76487 GCF_052376275.1 Pseudoalteromonas sp. AOP7-A1-14
GTATGATTTTCGTTGTATTGCGTTGCTCTATTTACAGGTCGATAATTAACAGGCCTCATGGCAACACCTCTCAATCAATTCGCATCGACATAACTAACTGGATTCCCACCAACATACCCATAGGTATTGATACCACCCGCTAATCCTATTGGGTCACTCTGAATATAACGACCAATCTCTGAGTCATAGTATCTGTGCCAGTTGTAGTTATTCACAAACTTTCTTGACTTCTAAACCATCTTTAAGGGAATAGTATTCCCCACACTTTTCATCAATATTTCTAAATCCAATACCTTCAGAATCAAGCATTTCAAAAAATGTTGTAGTGCCATCATTATTCCAATCCATATGTTCAATGTCATATCCTTTCGAGAAGGCCAGGAAAACAATAAAACCAAAATACAATACGACAATAGATAACACAGCTAAAGATAATTTTTTCACTTTTAATTACCATCCCGCCCATGGAGCACTCTGATACAACTTTGGCCCCTGAGACGAACGCTTTAAGGGTAATAGTTACCATTTACAAGCTCAACATCATTAAGGACATTACTTAAATCATCAGGTGTAATATGTATTCCTAGCTCCTTCATAGAATTTCTAATGAATCACAGTTGTTACATGCTATGCACAAATAAAAAGCAATGTCTCAACCCCGAAACCATTAAAATACTAAGTCAAAATATGTAAACCCTCAGCACCGAGGTCATAATTACCATAACAATCACATAAACTACCGGGTTAATTTCACTCTAACGATCTTACTTACACCATATAAAAAATAGAGGCACGCTGTTATAGCCAAAGATTTTAAAAAAAATACAATAGTAAACCAAACGGGCCTATTATTTAGGAACAAACTGTTTCCTGTTCTTAGATCTTGTATTTCTCCCCGAGATATACCTAACCAAAGATCTAAACTAAGCCACACAACTAAAAAAATGCAAATAAATGTCCAGAGAATCAAGCTGGGTTTAATTTTAATTTTCACAACTACATCTTCCTGCCTCATTATTCTCTGACCCTAGCGATGCAAATGAATCCACACCAGAACCTCCAATCAAGGTTAACGTTGCATCAGCTGCACTAGGCCTATAAGATCCAGCTGCTGCGATTTTCCTAGCTCGAGTCTTTCTGGCTGTTCTACTATTAGCTCTCCACTTTCTTGCGTTACTTAAACCTTTATAAACTTGAAAGCCCGTACGCCCAGCATTGGCCAGTCCAAGTATAGTTCCACTTGTATTACCGTAACTATAAGAACTAGAATCATAATCTACATTACAGATACCTTGTGACTGCCTAAACTGTTTAGTTAAATTGAACGAAATTGAATCCCCAAACCCAGCAATAAAGTTAACTGTGGATGGGTCTGGCGTCCACCCCCCTGTACCTTGATAAACAGCATCCCAAACAGGATCCATTGAAAATAGCCCATAAGGATCTATATACATCATCGGATTACCACCAACATACCCATAGGTATTGATACCACCCGCTAATCCTATCGGATCTGATTGTAAGTACCGACCAATCTCTGGGTCGTAGTATCTGTGCCAGTTGTAATAGAGCCCTGTTTCTGCATCGAAGTACTGCCCCGGAAAACGAATATTATTCGTTATTTGCTCAGCGATTGCTTGTTGAGTATTTACCTGCGTTGTACCAAAGGCATTATACTGGGCTTGCCATACTGTTTGTTTATATTCATCGGTGAGCCGTTGTGGGGCGCCTAAGTGCGAGTTATGAAAATAATAAATAGCGCCTGCTTTTACCATTGCCAATGGCTCACCCTGTAGATAAATGTATTCTTTGGTTATTTGCCCACTGCTATTAGCCTCACTGATTAATAAACCATTTTCATCATAAAAATAATAGCGGTTATTTCCTGCAACTGTTTTTTGAACCCTTAACCCCTTATAGTTGTACTGATAGTGCGTGGTTGACCCATTGTTGGTGACCGACTCTAATCGGTTTGCGTCATTATAGTTCAGCGTCATTTCACCACGGCTAATGGCATTTCCTCGTGCATCATAGGTAAATAATAACGGGCTTTGAGTGTTCACGGCTAATAATCTGTGCTCTGTATCAGCATAAACATAATTTACATTGGGTGTGTCGCCTTGTGTATGCGTTAAACGATTTCCTATGCCGTCGTATTCAAATTCACGCGCGGCCCAGCTGTCTAGGGCAAGCTGCCCGACATGAGTGTATGTGTAATGACGACTCAATTGCGGTTGCTCTTGGTCCGTAATATCTGAAATATTGCCAACCAAGTCATAAATATAATTTATATGATTCACCCCTGTTACTTGCTGGCTGGTCACACGGTACGCTGTATCGAACGTTTTTTGTAATGTAAGCCCATTCCCTAATTCGGCTAACGTCATCGGTCCAAATGGTAAATACTGGATGCCCGACGCTATTTGCGTTACCCCTTTTGTTGTAGTTAACTCAACTGATTGAATATTCCCCAGCGTATCGTAACTGTAGCTAACACTATTACCACTTGGGTAATGCAAACGTTGTAATCGGTCACTATCTCCATAATCAAACCCTAACGCAAATTGAACTTGATTATTAGACCAGCTTGTTTCGGTTAATTGAGCAAATTGATTGTATTTAAAGCCAGTAGTACCGCTGTGCTCAGTAACCGACGTTAGATGACCTGTGCCATTATTACTGCCGGTTGCTTCGTCATACGTAAATAACACTTGCTCCTGAGGAGTTGGATATCGAATAGCAATAGGGCGGTTAAGCGCATCGTATTCAATGTTTACTGTGATATTACGCGCATCGGTAGAGCTTATCAGGTTACCGGCCTCATCGTATTCGTAATGTGTTATACCTGAATCAGGGCTGGTACGTGTAATTAGCTCGTCAATATCATTGTAGGTGTACTGTGTTACCTTGCCTGTTGCGTCTGTCACCGCAGCTAACTTGCCTGTTATAGTGTAATCGTACAGTGTGGTATAGCCATTTTGGTCTTGTGTTTGAGTCAACCGGTTTAAGCCATCATACTGATAATTGATTGCTTGCTGGTTCGCATCTAAATTAGTGAGGGCGTTGCCTTTGGCATCGTAGGTAAATGTGTTTTCAACACCAAAGTCAGACACCGAGGCAATATTTCCGTCTACATAGTAACGATTGCTTTGATTGTAAACAACGGTATTATTTTCATTGATAAGTTGGGTGGCAATCACACGCCCAGCGCTATCTCGCTGATACTTAATTTTATCCGTCGCATTAACTTCTATCGTGTTTAAATTTTGATTGTCATCATAGGTATAACTTGAGGTGATACCCTGATTGTCTGTCACAGATTTTAATTGGCCATTTAAGTAGTAGTCGTAGTTAAGTTGGGTTATACCATTATCCCATAAGGACACTTGCCCAGTGTTTGTATAGCTCATACTCACGCTGTGGTTATCTAACTCTTTATACTGTGTAATACGGCCCATATCATCATACGCTGAGACAACTAACTGCGGTTGATATAATGCATTTTTTATTTCAGTCACTAAACCTTGGTTGTTATAGGTTAGCAGGGTAATATCGCTAACATCGACTCTTGGGCCATCGACTTTAGTAATATTGCCGTACTCATTATATGAGTATTGCGCTGTTTGACGACTCCCAATTGACGTTTCTGTTAGCCAGTCATTTTCATCATAATTAAAACGCGTATAAATACCATTATTATTAATTTCACTTAGCAAAGGTTTTTTATACTTCCAAGAATACTCTGTTATGTCAGGCTCGAGACCCTCAGCATCCACTGTGACTGATGATAAAAGCCCTGTACCATAATCCTTTTCTTGTAACGTGACCGTACCATTTACATCAACATACTGTTTATCAAAATCAATAATTTGAGTTTTAACCGATTCATTTAAGCAAGTTAAGCATTCTACTTTTGCTATTTTTCCCATCACAAAGTCAAACAGCTCAACTTTACCGGTTTTGCCTGTGACTTCTCTTTGGTTATCATTTTTATAGTTAACACTCGTAACACCATAATCACTGCCGTCTGAAGTTTCGACTACACGGCCTTTATCATCGTATTGATACGTTAATGTTGTTTTGCCTAATTCATTGGTTACAGAGGTTAATAAACTTGAATTACGTTCATCATCATAATGGTAATTAATTCTTGGGTGGATACCCTTTTTATTTTTAGGTTTTTCTATATACAGTAGCCGTTTATTATTATCAAAACGATGCCTAAACAATGCGCTACCCAGAGTAACATCGTAAAAGTAACCTGTATCATCGTATATGGTAGTAATACTACCTTGAACGCTGGGCACAGGCCCCTTAGAAACACTAAAAGTAGAGGAAACCTTGGATAAGTGATTTATTTTTACGACCGTACCATCCGCTTTTTTTATTTTAGTGAGTTGCCCTTTACTAAAGTATTCTTTGTCTAAGTTGGCTTTACTTAAAATAAAATCAGAATTTTCAGAATTGAGTTGTTGCCCGCCAGTTAACTTTTCTTGATATTTACCAACGCGGCTAACCCATTGTGGGTTATTTATGTCGTAATCGTAGTAATCAAATGACGATGATAGCTTTCCTTTTCGCCAAATCTGTATGTTACTTACTTCTTTAAGAAAATTTACTGCTTGCCAATTTTCATCTTTGTATGGCGATACAAATCCTGTATTCATTCGTATATCAAGTTGGTTAACCCATTGGCCACTTACATCAGTTATATTTTCAGTTTCGGTAGTTGTATTGGTTGAATAAGTAAAATCAAGCGGAAAATAGTCTTGTAAAGTATGGAACACACCAGAACTGTAACTCGTTGATTCTTTTTGTGGTAATGCAGGTATTGAGTTATTTATCTGCCCTGAAAAAGCATCTACGCCATTATCTTGTGGGCAACCATCATCACAATCTTTTTCTTCATTTGCGTCATAAGTAATAATAAATGGCAGAGGGTAAATATATACAGGAGCCCCCGTTCCATAACCAGGCTGGGTACATGCGGCTCTTTGCCAATATATTTTTTGATATGTAAAACCATATTGGAATATATAGCCATTGGCCCCATTAATTCGTTCTTGAAATGTTGCAGGTCTGCCGTCTGGTGGATCTCGAAACTCCCCTGCAATAGTATTGACAGTTCCATTAGTGGTTTTTCCATCTAGTGTAATATCACAAGTACCTTGCTCTTCTATAAAAGAACTATGACTTTCAACGTATTCAGTACATCGTTGTAATACATCATTATAGTTTGGACCACTTAATATCTCTTTGTGCAGTGATTGGTCTAATAAAAGATTATGGTATTGCATCGCCGCATCAAAACTTGTTAGCTGACCTCTGATCCATACACTACCAGCATTGGTAATACCTTTTATTGGGTACCAGTGTTCAAACTCTGGCGATGCAGTGGTGGGGTCAAAATCTATCGCCTTACAGTGGAATAAAGCTTGTTGCGTATTAGCTGGTGGAGTGGCATACAAAAGTGCTGAAAACAAAAAACTTACCAACACAAAAGTTAGCTTAAGTGCTCGTTTACTTGAACTATACATATTAATTCCATTTAAGTTATGTAATTTAGCTAAATAAGAACAGCGATTAAATATTCAGTCCAGATTAAAGACCCTATCCATTCAAATTGTAAGGGCTAACTAAAACTAGTTACTTTTTAGCATACACAAAAATACCGATAATAAAAACATACTGAGTACATTAATTTTAAATACCTATAACTTAAATTACCTTCCATCCCAAAAACACCAATGCAAAACCAACCAAATAAACCAAGCCAACCCAACTCAATGTTCGCACCAATTTAGAATGCTGAATACTGGGCTCTGAGCGCACTAGGCTAAAATTTAGCCATGCAAAAATAGGCGTGGTAACAAACGCAAGTGTCATGGCAAAGGTAAGCATGGGGCCGAGGGCTGATTTAAAAAATAAAATCACTGCCATGCCAGCAAAAGCTTGTAGCACGAGCCAAATATTTAAGCTGTGTTTAGATTGCTTAAAACCGAGTAGTTTGTGAGATTCATTTAAGGTGCGAGCGTAACCATCAAGCACAGTTAGGGTAGTACCAAACATACATAAGAAAGCGATAACTGATACTAATGGCCGTGCCCACTCGCCTATAGTCAACGCATACATATCAATAAGCTGCTTGGCAAATGCCACGCCACCAAGCGCAATCTCACTACTTTGGCCGAATTGCACTAATACGCCCAAGGAGAAGAATACTAATGCTAATGCTGCGGTTAACCAGTAGCCGATATTAAAATCAAATAAACCCTGCGCTCTTGTTACTGTTTGTTGGTTTTGCTTTTCTTTAAGCCAAAGCGAGCTTAATGCTGATATTTCAATAGGTGCGGGCATCCAGCCCATTAAAGCAACCATAAAACCAACCATGGCAAGTGCAAAGGGTGATGGGCCAACGGTGTCAGTACTACTAACCGGGCCATTGTTAAAAGCAATACCTAATGCAATGACAGTAGTGAAAGTTAATATAACCATAATAACTTTAGCCGCGTTATCAAGGGCTTTGAAATGGCCTAATAACAATATGCACAAGCACACAAATAAAATTAACCAGCACAATAATGTAATAGAGATATTTACGGGTAAAGCGTAGTGCAATAGGCTTGCAGTAAGTAATATAACTCCCGCTGTATTAACAATAGCAGCGACAATGTTCAGTACTATAAAGCTATAAAAAAACCACTTACCTTTGCTTTGATACCCTTCGACTAAACTATTCTTTGTCGCTAATGTATATTCGATTCCAAATCGAAAGAATGGGTACTTAAGCACATTCACAGCAATGATCAGCCACAGTAGCTGCCAACCAAACAGCGCCCCCGCTTGTGTAGATGCAACCAGGTGAGAACCACCAATTGCGGCGGTTGCCATTAATATACCGGGACCTAACGCATTTAAGCGCCCTTGCCACTTAGTAGTTGCTGTTGACATAAATTTCTTAACTGCTTATTTATAATTACTAAACAACTTACAGTCTTTTAATTTAAATTGAAAGTGAGGAAATTGAGAGTTAATGAAAGTGAATAAGTTTAATGTTGTGAGAAACTTAGAATAAAAAAAGCTGGATTTTAGTTACCTAAAAACCAGCTCCATATTAAAAACCAAAATGATTAACGTAAGTCCATTTCCTGAACTTTTTCGTGAGCAATCTCAGGGGTCGTACTCACTGGTTTTTCGTGTAGATTTGCTTTAACTTGTCCTTTTCGATGTTTTAGTGCCGCATCGAGTTTTTTGGCTGCACTTGCAATCGCAGGGTAAAGAACTTCGTTCTCACCTTTTACTGACAAGCGCGCGCCTTCATAAATGGTGCTAATTTCTGCTTGGAACTTGTGATGCTCCTTGGAAAGAATAATATCAAGTGCAATAAGAGATGGAAAATGACTTTCAATTTTTGAAAATTTTTCGTTGATGTGCTCTCTAATAGAGTCAGTAACGTCAACATGGTGACCAGAAAGATTAATTTTCATAGGGTATCCTTTTTTGTGTTACCTCATAATTAGTATTGGGGGTTATTTGAATTAACACAAGGAGAAAAAGCAGAAATATGACATTTATTTGTTACTAAAGTTGACTCAGATCAGTTCAGTCACATTAAATATGCAAAAGCCCGCATGTAGCGGGCTCTTCAACAGCATACTTAATTTTGTATATTAAGTGTACGAACAGCAATAATCAGCAAAGTCAGCCACTTTCACCTGAAATTTCACGTTAGCATCAACATTAAATGACTCGCCTTCAGACATGGTTTTCCATTCGCTCTCGCCTGGTAATAAAACTTGCCATTCACCACCATTTAATTCCATTAATTCTTTTTTGCTTGTAGCAAATTCAAATTCACCAGGTTGCATAAAACCTAATGTTTTTGTGCTGCCATCACTCATAACCACGGTACGGCTTGATACTTTACCATCAAAATATACGTTGGCTTTTTTAATCACACTTACATTATCAAACTGAGACATCCTCACTCCTGTTTATAGTTTATAAATTTAATTACGTCTACAGTGCCTGATACGCCTAAGGCTTGCAAGTAACAAGGTGTGAAAAATACTCACTTGAAACATAGAAGCTAGGTGAAAGGTCAAAGCTACTAGGGTTTAAAGGGCGAGCTTTATTCACCACAAAGGAGACTTAGTGGTAGAGATTATTCATTAGACTTTCTCTATGAAGCGCGAAGCGCCTCTGTGATCTCTGTGGTGAAATCCCTTTTACCTTAATCAGGCTAAAGTTGTATGGCTCGTGCCACTCTAGCTTTACTCTTATAATTTCCCCAACAAAAAAGCCCGCACTGCATTTAAAACAGTGCGGGCTTTTAAATTTAAGCCGTAAAAATTAAAACAATTCGTTTGCTTTGTTTACGATGTTTTCTACGGTGAAGCCAAAGTGTTCAAACAGCTCGTTAGCAGGAGCTGACTCACCAAAGGTGGTCATCCCCACTACTGCGCCATTTAGGCCAACGTATTTGTACCAGTAGTCAGCAATACCGGCTTCTACGGCTACGCGGCGTGTAACGCTTGCTGGTAGTACACTTTCTTTGTAAGCAGCGTCTTGTGCATCAAATACATCGGTTGATGGCATTGATACAACACGTACTTTTTTGCCTTGCTTACGTAGTTCAATTGCAGAGTCTTGCGCTAACTGCACCTCAGATCCTGTCGCAATTAAAATAAGATCGGGTTCGCCGTCACAACTAAGGATATAACCGCCTTTTTTCACATCACTTAACTGCTGTACTGAACGCTCTTGTTGCTCAAGACCTTGGCGAGTGAAAATCAAAGATGTTGGCCCATCTTGACGCTCGATGGCTTGTTGCCATGCAATGGCTGACTCGACTTGGTCACATGGACGCCAGTTAACAAGGTTAGGCGTTAAGCGCATGCTAGCAATTTGCTCTACAGGTTGGTGAGTTGGACCATCTTCACCTAAACCAATTGAATCGTGCGTATAAACAAAAATACTCGGCACTTTCATTAATGAAGCCATACGTACTGCGTTGCGCGCATATTCCATAAACATTAAGAATGTAGCGCCATAAGGGATAAACCCTTTATGTAATGCAATACCATTCATAATGGCCGACATACCAAACTCGCGAACACCGTAATAAATATAGTTACCGCTTGCGTCATCAGCAGTTACGCCTTTTGAACCATCCCAAATTGTTAGGTTTGAGCCAGCTAAATCAGCAGAGCCACCCATAAACTCTGGTAATAATGGACCAAATGCGTTCAATGCATTTTGAGAGGCTTTACGTGTCGCAGGGTTTGCAGGGTTTGCTTGTAGTTGCTCGATATATTCTTGAGATTTCTCGCTCCAATCAGCAGGTAGTTCTGAGCTTGTACGGCGTTTAAATTCTGCAGCAAGCTCTGGGTGTGCTTTTGCGTAGGCAGCAAACTTTTCATCCCAACTTGCTTCAAGTTGCTGACCTTTTTCTTTTGCGTCCCACTGATTATAAATATCAGCCGGAATATCAAATGCTTCCCCCGTCCAACCAAGAAATTCACGAGAAGCTATAATTTCATCTTCACCTAATGGCGCACCATGGCTGTCATGGCTACCTGATTTATTTGGTGAGCCATATCCAATCACTGTTTTACAGCAAATTAAGGTTGGTTTGTCGGTGATGCTACGCGCTTCTTCAATGGCTGCGCGAATAGCGTCTGAATCGTGTCCATCGACGCCACTGATTACATGCCAGCCATATGATTTAAAACGTGCTGGTGTGTCGTCGTTAAACCAACCTTCAACTTCACCATCAATAGAAATACCGTTGTCATCCCAAAATGCCACTAACTTGCCAAGCCCTAAAGTGCCAGCAAGTGAACACGCTTCGTGAGAAATACCTTCCATTAGACAGCCATCACCTAAAAAAGTATAAGTGTGGTGATCAACAATATCGTGGCCTTCACGGTTAAACTGTGCAGCAAGTGCTTTTTCAGCAATGGCCATACCGACGGCGTTTGTGATCCCTTGACCTAATGGCCCCGTAGTGGTCTCAATACCCGGCGCATAACCATATTCTGGATGACCCGGAGTTTTAGAATGCATTTGACGGAAGTTTTTGATTTCGTCAATTGGTAAATCATAACCACTTAAATGCAGTAGAGAATAGATAAGCATTGAACCGTGGCCGTTTGAAAGTATAAATCGATCTCTGTCTACCCACTCTGGATTGGTTGGATTGTGGTTTAGATAATCGCGCCATAATACTTCTGCGATATCAGCCATGCCCATAGGGGCCCCAGGGTGACCAGATTTGGCCTTTTGAACTGCGTCCATTGATAAGACGCGAATAGCGTTTGCAAGTTCTTTGCGAGACGGCATGAATTCTCCTACCTTTAACTGTGTTTGCGCTGGTTGTTGTATGTTACCCAAACAACTGGGATTGAACACCCATTCTTACTTATTGTGGGGGCTGTGTGCAATTAAAAACCCTATTTAATTGGCCATTATGAAAATTTTTTAAGAACAAAAAGTTATTAGTAAGGTTAATTAGCATTTAAATAGACGTCTAGGCGTAAAAATACTATGCAAATATATTTGTTTTAGATAAAATACGTCCCTTAATTTTTTAGCGCTCTTACCGACGTTTGTGAAGCGCAATATTTGTGAGCAGAAATACAATGGCAAAACATTTATTTACTTCTGAATCAGTTTCTGAAGGTCATCCGGATAAAATTGCAGATCAAATCTCTGACGCGGTACTTGATGCCATTTTAGAGCAAGATTCTCATGCCCGTGTTGCGTGCGAAACTTACGTAAAAACCGGTATGGTTATGGTCGGTGGTGAAGTCACCACGAGTGCTTGGGTTGATATTGAAGAAATCACCCGTAAAACGATACGTGAAATTGGTTACACTCATTCTGATATGGGTTTTGATGCTGATTCGTGTGCAATTTTAAATACTATTGGTAAGCAGTCTCCTGACATCAACCAAGGTGTTGACCGTACAAGCCCCGAAGAGCAAGGCGCTGGTGACCAAGGCTTAATGTTTGGTTACGCATGTAACGAAACTGAAGTGCTAATGCCTGCACCAGTGACTTATTCACACCGCTTAGTCCAGCGCCAAGCGCAAGTACGTAAAAGTGGAGAGCTCAACTGGTTACGCCCAGATGCAAAATCACAAGTTACTTTTGCATACGAAAATGGCAAACCAGTAAGTATTGATGCGGTAGTGCTTTCTACTCAACATAGTGAAGACATTTCACAAAATGATTTAGTAGAAGCAGTGATGGAAACTATCATCAAGCCAGTACTTCCAGCTGAGCTTATCACCAGCGAAACTAAGTTCTTTATTAACCCAACAGGTCGTTTTGTTATCGGCGGCCCTATGGGTGACTGTGGTTTAACGGGTCGTAAAATCATTGTTGATACCTACGGCGGCATGGCGCGTCACGGTGGCGGTGCTTTCTCTGGTAAAGATCCATCAAAAGTTGACCGCTCAGCGGCATATGCTGCACGTTACGTTGCTAAAAACGTAGTAGCTGCTGGCCTTGCTGATAAGTGTGAACTACAAGTGTCTTACGCAATCGGTGTTGCAGAGCCTACCTCAATCAGCGTTGAAACGTTTGGTACCAGCAAGTTAGAAGAAAGCCGTTTAATCGAGCTTATTCGTGAACACTTTGACCTGCGTCCATATGGCCTAATTCAAATGCTTGATCTTGAACGTCCAATTTACCTACCAACAGCCGCTTATGGTCACTTTGGTCGTGAAGAATTCCCTTGGGAGCGCACCGATAAAGCCGACGCACTTCGTGCAGCAGCTGGCCTTTAATTCCAGCCTTTATGCAAATACAAAAAAAGCGCCATTTGGCGCTTTTTTTGTATTTTTCTGACCGATATTAAAATAGGTTATGCTAAAACTTTACTTAGCTAACTCGGCTTAACCAACTCACCCGCTACACTGACCCACCACGCTCACTTGCTCAGCCTTGGTATAGTCTTTATTAATGAGCTGAACACGTAAAGCTTGCATCGTTTTAAGCGCACTTTTTAAACCTACTTTATTGCTTATCCAATAAGGCAATGACCCTCCGGGATCTGCAAATGCGGTATATTCAATGCTGAGCTGTTCGTTAATTTGTGTAAGTAGCCAACTTGCACGTAATTGCTCAAATCGAATAAAACCTTCAAGCCTTGGGATATAATCAGGGCGGCCTTGAATAATAAGCTCAGTTTGCTTGGCACTTATGGCTTTGTAGCAAGAGTGACTAACCATGTCGCGATTACTTACCGGCCACGGTGGATCGAACTGGGTATGAACAAGGGCTTCATTACGACTGGGCCGTGCAATAACGTCGACCTGAGTGACATTTTCAAGCCACTGTGGTGCGCTCGAGGTATCACTTAATAAGGCCATAAAATCACTCGCCATTACGGCTTTTACAGTCATATCAGCCTGCACTTCAAAAATACCGTTTGCGTGCTTTTTATAGTTTACCGTAACCCCATCTTGAGACTTCCAATGCTGCCACGGCGCCTCTTTTGCTGCGCAGTTAAAACCAATTAATAATATTAGCAAATAAACAATGCGCACTTTTAATCATCCTTGTAACTATCAATTACAACCAGTAAGGTGGTTTTGCCAATGAGGCGTGGCGGCTTTTTTCCATTGCGCTAACTAAAAACTCTGACTTTTGCTCCAACCAATTTTGAATTTTTATTAAGCCTTCATCATCTTGTCCTGCGCAAAGTTGCTTTAAATACTCAAGCGTACTTAACTCATAAATTCCATGAGAAATATCAAGCCATGGCACTCTAAATTCACTACGCTCTTCTTTATCAAACAAAGCGCCTAAACAATTGCCGCTGAGTAAACTATTTTCAAGCCTCACTTTAAGCCCTAAATAGTCTTTATAAGAAAACGATTGTTGTTCTGGTAATAAGCGGTGCATATCTTGCCAGTCTTTCTCGAACAATCGATTAGCAATATCTTTAACAGGCTTTTCAGCAGCTTGCAATTCAACCTGCCCCCAATCTTTACGCCACTGCTTCTCTACTAACCAAGTCGTTAGTGAGAGTAATAAACGATTGTAACGAGTGCTATGAAATAAAGCGTTAATATCTTCAATGTTTGGCTGTAGCTCTTTTAAGTCAGTGATAACTTGGGTGAGCTCAGGAGCATTATTAATTTTTTTATAGTAAGCGTGGCGCTTTGAAGTATAAGTTTTTAGTTGAATGGCATTTTCAACCCAAGCAATCTCACTTAACAGCCACTTTAGCTCAGTCCGTAGCTGATTAGTGCTATCTTTACTAACAATGTCATCATAAAGCCAAAAAGTATGACGAATTAAACTAATACCATCGGTAACACGCTTGAGGGTTTTTAAGCTCGGCTTATCAAAGTAGCATTGCTCGTGCTGCTGTACAAAGCGAATACCAAAATTCATAGCAGCTATTAACGCTTGTTCTTGGCTGGCATTTTGCGTTAGCGAAACAAAGCCTATTGATTTAGAAGGTTTCAGCGGCTTGTTGTCAGCAAGGCGGTAGCCCCGCGCGGCTTTTGAGTATAACCCAAGGCGGATTTTCCCTGTGCCAACTAACTTATCTGCAAGAGCAAATAACTCACTACGGCTGCCCTGCATGAGTTCTATTTCAAGCTCACAAATTGGCTCCATTGCACCCGATGCTGCTACTTCTCCTTTATCAAGTACCACCTCTATTTTAGCACCGCTATCGGTTTCAACGAGCCAAGTACGGCGTATAAAGTTAGTACTAAAAATAGGATAAAGATTTTCAGCAATAGCATTTACCTGCATGCCGTGAGGCCAAATACTGGTATCGAATGCTAATAAATCTGGACGAGCGTTGGCGATGGGTAGATTAAACTCAGGGCGTTGATGCAACCCACCGACTACTTCTCCTGCTAATTTAATGGTTTGCTCACATTGACTATCAGCGCAGCGGGTTCTAAAACCAATATCCAGCGCGCGAAGTTCACGACTTGGCGTATCGTAGTAAGCGTTTTGCAAACTGCGCGAAGGTTTATTAGTAACGGTTTTAGCAAATTGAGTGATTAACGCGGGGATCAGTGAAACTACAGCATCTGACACCAAAAATTTCAGTTCTATCTCAGTATCCATTAGAGTCGCGGATTACCTTTAAAATAATTAAGTGCTCAAAATAAACAAAGCAGACTAACAATGCAAATTTTT
This sequence comes from Pseudoalteromonas sp. AOP7-A1-14, assembly GCF_052376275.1. Classification (NCBI taxonomy): domain Bacteria; kingdom Pseudomonadati; phylum Pseudomonadota; class Gammaproteobacteria; order Alteromonadales; family Pseudoalteromonadaceae; genus Pseudoalteromonas; species Pseudoalteromonas sp. AOP7-A1-14. Next base: position 14,176 of record NZ_JBQSVO010000003.1, read on the forward strand.
TAGTTAGTTAGGTAAAGCTGTGTCCATAATCAATGGATTACAATATCAGCCTTGCTATTAATTAGTGAAATCCATACTATCCCTATATATAATTGAAATAAAAATCATGACCGCTACGGACAAGGTTACATTAACAAGGTAGATTGATGTTAAAACACTGTTTATTCGGGCTACTACTGCTAGCCACTTCGTTTATTAGCTACGCTGAAGAAACGTCAAACTCAGCGCCAGAAAATGAAAATACCGCCTACATTATAGATAACCTCTATATATTTATGCACTCCGGTCCGGGAAAGAACTATCGAATTTTGGGTTCTGTGGATGCAGGTACGCAAATCGCCCTTTTATCCGATGAAGATAACGGCTATTTTAAGGTGTTAGATGATAAAGAGCGTGAAGGCTGGGTTGAAAGCAAATATATAAGTAAAACAGCTGGCTTACATCAACAATATCAAGCACTCAATAATGATATGACGTTGATGCAAGAGCAGCTTCGTCAAGCTGAAATAGAATTACCACAGTTGCAAGAGCAAAACCAAGAGCTAACAGCTCAAAACCAAGCGCTTGCAGAGCAAATAACTAAATTAAAAACGACTATGGAAGCAGAACGTAACCAAAAGCAAGCAGCAAGCTCTAAAGAAAAACGTCAACTATTAACTTACGGCGGCGCAATTGCTTTTATCGGATTATTTTTAGGCATTATTTTAACGATTGTTTTATCACGTCGTAAACGTTATGACGGTTGGGCATAAGCTAAGTAATAAAAAAGCATCTTTTTGGATGCTTTTTTACTTTATGCACTAAATATATCAACATCAGATAAACCCGAACCGATGATAGCTTTATTTTAGCGCTCGCAAGCCACTCACTAACAAAAAATGCAATCACAGCACTTCTGTAAAGTGCAGTACGCTCATAATTTATTTGTGCATATTTTAAATTGCGCTGCCATCTCGCCTAAACGTGGCTGTACTCATCCATGCCCGGGACGCGATTTTTCAGTAACTAGTCATTACTCCCGACGACCATCTAGCACCCAATAACTTGGTTTTTTTAGAATATGCCCACGTCCCCACTACCACAGCTGTGTTAGGTAACTAACGATACTTGCATATGAGCGTCTAAACGTTGATTAAGTTTAGCCTCACTAGTTTGGCGTAATAACCTTCAATATATCTTTCTTGTTCAAGCCGTTTTATACGGTCTAGACATGGGCTTGGGCTTAAGTTAACCTGCTTAGCAAGGTTAACATTTGAAATTCTGCCATTTTTTGCAGAACATCTAAAATTGATAAGATCGAGCATGCGCCATATATTTAGACTTGCCATGGCAGAATTTTATGTGGATAAGCTTAAAGTATGCCCTGTGAATTATCGTAAAACGTAAAATTTAACCAGCATATTCTGCTGGAATTTCATTAGAATGCACGCATTACTACAATGAAAATCGACGAGCAAAGTAATTTGCTTAAAGACACTCCACACTCTTGAGGGTTGCTTATGTTATTCAAAGGCGATTTAACAACAACTTGTCCTATCAGGCAAAAAATTCGTGATTTCTACCGTATAGACGAAAATGAAGTGATTACTCATATTTTACCATTAGCAGAAGTGGGCGTAAAAGCGCGAAGCCGTGCTTGGGAACGTGCTCGTCAAATGGTACATCAAATTCGTGAAGATCTTGATGGGCAAAGTAGTGTTGATGCACTATTGAATGAGTTTTCACTTTCAACTGAAGAAGGTGTCGTACTAATGTGTTTGGCCGAAGCACTACTTCGCGTTCCAGACAAAGACACTCAAGAAACACTTATCCGTGACAAGCTCGCTAATGGCGACTGGAGTTCACATTTAGGTAGTAGTGATTCATTATTTGTAAATGCATCATCGTGGGGCTTATTAGTTACCGGTAAAATGGTTAACTATAATGATAAAAGCAAAGAACAACAGTTTGGTATGTTAAAGAAAACTATAGGCCGCCTTGGCGAGCCGGTTATTCGCCGTTCTGTAAACTTTGCTATGAAGGTTATGGGTAAACAATTCGTTCTGGGCCGAAACATTGACGAAGCCATTGAGCGAGCAGCCGATACAGAGCGTAAAGGCTATGTATATTCATATGACATGCTTGGTGAAGCCGCCCGTACTATGGAAGATGCTGAGAACTATTACCAAAGCTATTTAAAAGCGATTCACTCAATTGGTAAAGCTGCTAATGGCCGCGGCCCAGTAAAAAGCCCAGGTATTTCAGTTAAGCTGTCGGCTATCCATCCTCGCTTTGAGTTTACCCACCGCGAACGTATAATGAACGAAATTCTGCCAAAACTTAAAGAACTGGCAATGGTGGCTAAAAGTTACGATATTGGCTTTACAGTCGACGCCGAGGAAGCGGATCGCTTAGATGTATCATTGGATGTTATTGAAGCGTTATTTAGTGATGATGACTTAGGTGAGTGGGATGGCTTTGGCCTTGCTGTACAAGCATATCAAAAGCGCGCAATTTTTGTAATTGAATGGCTAACCGACCTTGCTCGTCGCGTATCCAAACGTAGACTGATGGTGCGCTTAGTAAAAGGCGCTTATTGGGACACTGAAATTAAAACCACTCAGCAAGGTGGTTTAGATCACTTCCCGGTTTTTACCCGTAAAGCGACCACTGACGTATGTTATAAAGCCTGCGCCATTAAATTACTGGAAGCACGTGATGTGCTTTATCCTCAGTTTGCGACGCATAACGCTTATACTGCAGCGACTATTTTAGAAGTGGCTAAAGGCAACCATGAAGGCTTTGAGTTCCAACGTCTGCACGGTATGGGCGAATCATTATTTGACCAAATAGTTGAAAAAGAAAAACTGCAATGCCGCGTATACGCGCCCGTTGGTGAACACGAAGACTTACTTGCTTATTTAGTTCGTCGTTTACTTGAAAACGGTGCAAACTCTTCATTTGTTAATGCAATTGTAGACACAAAACACCCCGTTGAAGCATTACTACCTGACCCAGTCGAAACATTGCAGGGCTTACGTAATAAATATAATACGCAAATCAAAATGCCAATTGATTTATACGGTGATGAACGCGCCAACTCAAAAGGCATGGACTTAACCGATATCAATGCTATTACGCCACTCAAAGAAAACCTTGATAACTGGTTTCGCGAGCACAATATTGAGCAAAGCCAAGTACCAGAAGGTGCATTAGCAGTAAAGAACCCGGCGAACCACAAAGAAATTATTGGTCATGTGAAGCTGCAAAATAGCGATGACATGAAAGTAATACTAGAAAACTCCGAAACGGCTTTTGAATCTTGGTCACAAACATCCGTAAAAGAGCGCGCTAACTTACTGCGCCGTATTGCCGATATTTTAGAGCGTCATCACGATGAATTAGTCGCTATATGTATTAAAGAAGCCGGTAAAGTCGCTCAAGATGGCATTGATGAAGTTCGTGAAGCCGTTGATTTTTGCCGCTACTACGCAGCCCGTGCAGAAGAGCTTGCTGAAGATGAGCGCTTTGAACCTCGTGGTGTTATTTTATGTATTAGCCCGTGGAACTTCCCGCTAGCCATATTTACAGGCCAAGTCGCCGCTGCAATAGTCACTGGTAATACGGTTATAGCTAAACCCGCGGAGCAAACTAGCTTTATCGCGCTTCGCGCTATTGAGCTAATGCTTTCTGTAGGCTTACCTGAACATGTTGTACAGCCGGTTGTTGCCAGCGGCAGTGATGTGGGTAAAACCATCGTCCCTGACGAGCGCATTCAAGCGGTAATGTTCACTGGCTCAACCGATACCGGTACCTTAATTTCGCGAACACTTGCTGCTCGTACCGATACACAAGTGCCACTAATTGCAGAAACGGGTGGTCAAAACTGTATGATTGTTGACTCCACCGCACTACCTGAGCAAGTCGTTGATGATGTAATTAGCTCTGGTTTCCAAAGTGCGGGACAACGCTGTTCAGCACTACGGGTACTCTTTATTCAAGAAGATGTTGCTGACGGCATTATTGAAATGCTTGCTGGTGCATTAAAAGAGCTACATGTTGGCGACCCATCATTACTTTCGACCGATGTCGGCCCTGTGATTGATGAAAAAGCGCTTAACAACCTCAATGAACATGTGGAGTACTTAAAAGACAAAGCCACACTTCATTACGAGTGCAACATTCCTGATAACACTGAAAACGGCGCGTACTTCTTTGCTCCGCGTTTATACGAAATCAAAGATTTATCTGTATTAAAACGAGAAGTATTTGGCCCATGCGTACATATCATACGCTTTAAAGGTACTGATATTGAAAACGTTGTTGAGCAAATAAATGGCACCGGCTTTGGTTTAACTATGGGTATTCATTCGCGTATAGAGGAGCGATGCGAACGATTAGCTAAGCTATCACGTGCAGGGAACGTATACGTAAACCGTAACATGATTGGCGCAATTGTCGGTGCACAACCATTTGGTGGTCGTGGTTTATCAGGGACGGGTCCTAAAGCGGGTGGTCCTAACTACTTACAACGTTTAGTTAAAGAGGTTGCCTCTCCAGATAACGTACAAATGACCAACTTAACTCCTGACGAGCTTGATTTACACCACTACGAAGGTGCTGCAGAGCAAGTTGATGCACTCATGGCAAACTCCGTTCGTGATGAAAGAGTTTGGCGCAGAACAGCCCTCAATGACCGTGTTTCAGCTGTACGTCAGTTACTTGCTAAAATCGCAACCGTTGAAATTATTGACGATCTAGCCGACGATTTAGCCTTAACACTTTCAGATGCTCGCGCACAGCTTAACCGCCTTGAAAAACGCATGCGTAAACATACTGTGCTACCGGGACCAACGGGGGAATCAAACACTCTACACCTTGAGCCACGAGGCTGTGTTGTTTGCTACGCCGATAAGAGCACTTCATTTAACTTTTGGGCTATCTCTATTATCACGGCCCTTGCAGCAGGTAATACAGTGATAGCCGTAGCCTCTGAATTATTTTATGAAGAAGCCGTTGCCTTCAAAGATAAATTTATCGCAACCGGTGTTGCTGAAGGGGTATTCCAAGTAGCCAAACCAAGCGAATTGCAAGCTATTTTGGCACACCCTCATTTAGCTGCGGCTGTTATTGCTTCTCGCTCTTCTCGTCTTGGTTATTTCAGCCAACAGTTGGCTGAGCGTGAAGGTGCGATTCTACCGGTTATCAGCTCTGAGTATTACGATACACTAATCAAACGCTTACTAAGTGAAAAAGCCATTAGTATTGACACCACAGCCTCTGGTGGCAATACCTCATTAATGACGCTGGTTGAAGACGACGAATAATCACCCGTAAATATAACAAAAGGGCATCAATTTGATGCCCTTTTTACAAGGGCCTGTTGACCTTTGAGGATGAGAATTTGTTCAATCTAGGCAGACTCCTTTGGACAACGCACTTTTGGAACTTATTAATCATTACCTACCACTTATAAAGGCGGTCACATCATAAAAGAGCTCGATTTAGCTCATCGCCGCAGCCAAGATAGCCTTGAAGCCGCAGTAAAGCCGACCGACTTTAACATTGATTTCAACCGTTTTTTAAGCAATCAATTTTAGCATAAAACTGATTTATTCAGGCCAATCCTGTAGCGCTTTTAAACTAAACTCATAGCCGTCAAAACTCAGCACACTTTGTTCAGGAGTGATCTCTAACAACCGGATCTCCCCCATGCTATCACCTTCGAATAATTCACGGTTATTAAGTTTTATCCAACGCTTGTCTGGGGTTGATGAATAAATATGAGCTTGGTATTTAATTTTTGGTAACATGGCATGTAAGCCATCGGGTAGCAGCTCAATAGGGTCAGCATAAGATGAACTTTTAGTACCGCGCGTTACCTGATGAGATTCGATTTTGTCGGTATCGGCAACGGCTTGGGCAAACGCATTTTTTAAGTTATCAGATACCCCTTCAAGCTCTTCATCTTGTTTAGCTACTACCCTTTTTTCTTCAGGGGCTTGTTCAATCGCTTTACCAAGCACTTTGTATTTACTTAAGTCGAGCGCTTCGGATGAATTAGTTGGCTTTTCTGGCCCGGCTACGGCTGCATTATTTGGCATTGTGTTTTGCATTACAGGCGCGTTAGTTTGCGACCCACCACCATTATTTATCATCGCTTGGTTTTGTGAATAGTTTGATAGTGTATTTACTGGCACTTGCACCCATTGATACTGCTGATTGTTCGGGTTACTTGGTGCTAAAGGCTGATTATTTAGCGGCTGATTACGTTGAGGCTGAATGTTCGGCGCTATTGTTTGTGAAGTAGCAGGTTTAGTCGCTTGCTCTGCATTTTTTTCAAGCTTCATAGGCTCTTTTATTGAGTCCGGGTTCTTTTCAGTGACGACTTCTATATTTTGGTTCGACATTTTTTTTTGGTTATTGCTTTGCAGCCACTTTCCTATTGAAAAGCCAGCAAATAAAGTTAAACAAAAGCCAAGTATTAAGCCAAAAGAAATTGCTAAAAAGCGATAGCGCTTTAATTGCTGTTGTTGCTGTTGTTGCTGCAAAGCTAAATCATGCTGCTGGGCAGAATCTGTTTGTTGTGATTGTTTTAACGCATCTAATAAGTACGACATAGTTTATAACTTCTTAAATAACATAGGATAAACCAACACCTAAGGCGAACACGCCAATAAATGCGATAGGGTAAAGCCACGCATAAGAAGCGGCTTGTTGCTTTCTGTGTTGGGTTTGATAAGCATCACTTTGCGGTAAAGCTTCAGCAGCTGAGCGCATCACAATATCACTATCTACAGCCGTTCTCTGCTGAGCAAACGCCCCTACTAAACAGCGCTCACACAGTAAATTAATTAATCTAGGCGTTCCTGCACTTAAGTGAAAAATAGCTTTTAATGCATCAGTCGAAAATACGCCCTGCTCACTGCCTGCAACATATAGTCGGTGCTTAACGTAAGCAAAAGTTTGCCCTTCTGTAAGCGGCAGTAAATGGTAACGAGCAGTAATACGCTGAGCAAGTTGGCGTAATTCATTGCGCTTTAATAACGCTTGTAGCTCAGGTTGGCCAACTAATACGATTTGTAGAAGCTTTTTATAGTCTGTTTCAATATTGGTAAGTAGGCGCAGTTGCTCTAAGGCATCTGGGGCTAATAGCTGAGCTTCATCAATAATTAAAATAGTATGGCCACCAGCTTCATGATTAGCCATTAATTTATTTTTAATTGCGGTGGTTAAGGTTTTTAAGGTCGCACTTTGCTCATCATAACCAATCGCAAATTCATCACAAATACTGGCTAATAACTCTAACTGAGAAAGTGCAGGATTATGAATAAGCCCAACTTGGGTATCATTTGGTAACTGTTCTAGCAAACTGCGGGTGAGTGTTGTTTTACCGGTGCCTACTTCGCCAGTTAATAACACAAAACCACCGGACTCACCCAAACCATAGGTTAAATGTGCCAAGGCTTCTTTATGGCGCTCACTTAAAAATAAATATTGTGGATTTGGCGCAATTGAAAACGGTTTTTCTGACAAGCCAAAGTAGCTTAAATACACCCTAAAATTCCTTGCTTAGTAAATCAACGTCTATAATGGCAAAAAAATTGCCTAAGTGAAAACCTTGTTATCGTTTATTGTGTAATTAACGTAAAATAAATTAAAACGAATGATTGGTGAAGCTTTAAACATGCAAATTTACTTAGTTGGCGGCGCAGTTCGCGATGAATTACTGAATCGAAAAATTAAAGAGCGTGACTATGTGGTTGTCGGGGCAACCCCCGAGCAACTGCTTAATTTAGGCTACCAACAAGTGGGTAAAGACTTTCCGGTATTTTTGCATCCAAAAACTAAAGACGAATACGCACTTGCTCGCCTCGAGCGAAAACAAGGCCAAGGCTATACCGGCTTTGTATGTGAATTTAGCCCAAATGTAAGCCTAGAAGATGATTTGAAGCGCCGCGATTTAACCGTTAACGCCATTGCAAAGGCCGATGATGGCAACTTAATTGATCCTTACGGCGGCAAACAAGACTTAGACAACCGTATTTTACGCCATGTATCATCCGCGTTTAGTGACGATCCGTTACGTATTTTACGTGTAGCGCGTTTTGCTGCCCGTTATCATTACTTAGGCTTTACCATCGCCGATGAAACGAAAACATTATTAAAGCAGATGGTTAGAAAAGGTGAGCTAAAGACCCTTACGCCTGAGCGATTATGGCTTGAATGTGAAAAATCATTAAGCGATGGCGCGTTTGCTGAGTTTTTACAAACACTGGCCGAGCTAAATGCATTAACAGCCATTAGCCCCGCACTTGCCAAGCAGTGGGATGACGCTTTATATCAAAAAATAAAAGCACGCTTTAACTATGCGAATGATCATAAAATTTTCGATACCGCATTACTTTTTTGCCAAGCCACCAGCAGCTTAAATAATGACGAGATAAATGCGATTGCACAAACAATAAGATTACCTAACGAAGTACGCGATCTGGCTTGTTATGTAGTGCAGCATCAGCAAGTGCTAACAGCTAAAACAATAAACCCTGAGCAGTTACTCTCAAGCTGCAATCGGCTTGATTTATGGCGGCGCCCTGAGCGCTTTACGGCATTATTAAACGCACTCGAGATAAATCAATGCAGAAAACTTGAACATCAACAAACTTTATTGCAAGCAAGCCATGAAGCAAGGGCGGTTAACCCACAACAATTTATTGCTCAAGGTATTAAAGGGGCAGATATAAAAACCGCGCTAGAACAAGCGCAGTTAGCTGTATTTAAACGTTACTTTTCATAACGCACAAAGCGTAAAAACATATCCGAGGTCTTTGCATGTAAACTGTTAAGACCTTTATCAAATTGATACACCCACGCTAGATCAGCTCTTGAAACTCCTGAGGTACTGCTCCAATAATTATTCAATTGCGTGTCGAGAAAACTATTTCGTTTTTTAATCCCAGCGGCTTGCCGTGATCTCAAGGCCATTGTGCGTTACTTTTATACGAGGTTGGTTCTCACCGTTAACTATAACCAAATCGAGCTTTTTATCTTTATGTATTATGGTATTACTGCCACTTTTTATAAAAGATTTTTCTTAACTCATCGCTAAATCATACTCGCCATCATTCAATCTTTAGGTAAATGGGCTTTTATAAAAGCATTGGGATCTTTGCGCCAATGGTTTAAACAATAGCTAAAATCCCAAATACTGCGATCTAATACACTGGCAGGTAATAATAAATCATAACCCGTTAATTGCTGTAAGTGCTGCATTCGATTAGCAAACATTGCCAACAAACCATCTAACTGAAAACCACTGCTTGACGTGTAATGATTATCTTCTACTAACCATTCTGATGGGCAATTGCCATTTTTGCAGTGTTTTTGAACTGCTTGCATAAATAAATGGCGCTGCTCTATTAATAACTTACCCGCTATACGTGGGGCTAATTGTAATAAAAACTCATCACTGTCTTTAAGCTTAATACCCACAGCATTTAGCTCTAAATAATCAAGGCTTTCCTCCACTTTAGGAATACCAACCTTTTGTAAGTTAGATTGCAACATACACCAAAAGCCATACTTATGGTTATAGGTCAGTGAATGGGCAGTTATGATTAAACTATAGTAAGGTTCTTGGGTTTTTAAAAACCCCACAAAAATCGCCGCACAACAGGCACTGGCTAAAAATATTTCTAAAATACTTATCTCAGCAGGCCTTAATAAATTCACCAACATAATAAAAGTCAGCCCAACAGCACCAACTAATAATATTTCAATGCCGTTTTTTGCCCCTTGCGCCCTTAATTTTAACGCTAATTCAGAAGTACTAGACATAGTAATAAAACCAATAAAAAAAAATCATTACCAACATCCACAAAGTTAACTGACGAAACTTTAAACATCGCTTACATTTAGTCTGAAAAGACATAATACCTTCACAATTAGTTACATTACAGGAACAAAATACGAGTAATTTTTAACTTTTACGCCTAAGTCACAAAATTTTGAGACATATAACACCTTTTCTCCGGTCTTATTTTGTACACTACCTTCAACTTATTTTCCGGTATTATAACAATGTATTCAAAGCAATCTGGCAAAGCACTCTTTCCTTTCATTATTACTTTGTTATTGGGGCTATGTGTGTATCTTTACCTACCTAGTAGTCAAGGTGAGCAAAATAGCCTCACCTCAACAACAACGCAAGTTTCAGCTCATACTGTCGCTCAGCAAGAAAATGCGATTTTGATTGAAGCCATAGGTAGCGCTCGAGCTAATCAAGCTATTTACATTAATAGTGCGCAAAGCGACTATGTCACCGCTATTTACTTTAATGATGGAGACTTAGTTAGTAAAGGGCAAAAGCTCGTTCAGTTACAATCTCAACAAGAAGAATTAGCCTTAAAAGAGTTAAGTATTAACTTACGCGAAGAAAAACGACAATTAGATCGTCTAACAGAGCTGTCTCGCTCACAAGCCACTGCAAAATCATTATTAGAAGAGCAGCTTTCTCGCGTTGACGCCACTCAAGCGCAATTAGAGGCAGCTAAAACCAAGTTGGCTGAAATGACTATCTCAGCGCCTTTTTCAGGTATCTTAGGTAAACGCCAAATATCTGTTGGCGCTTATGTTAACAGCGCGACTATTATTTCAAACCTTGATGATATCAGCATCATCAAAGTAGACTTCAAAGTACCTGAGAAATACTTAGCTCAGTTACACCTAGATATGAAAGTAATGACGCAAAGTGATGCTTACCCCGAGCAAACATTTACTGGAAAAGTAACCCATGTTAGCTCACGGATTGATTCAGTAACACGTAGTGTCGAAGTAACCGCAAGCTTTGCAAATAAATCAGGATTACTGCGCCCTGGCATGCTACTTAATACCGCTTTAGAGATTAGTTCAAGCCAAGCATTAATGGTGCCTGAAAAAGCGATAATCCCGCAACAAGACAAACACTTTGTATTTAAAGTTAACGATGGCGTAGCGCAAAAGGTTGAAGTGAATGTAACTGGCCGTCATAACGGCTGGGTTGCAATTGATGCTGGGCTTAAAGATGGTCAACAAATTGTTACTGAGGGAATTATAAAAATTCGCTCAGGCAGTCAAGTCACTGTGAAGGGATAAACCGTGAAAATAACTGATATAAGTGTTAAGCGCCCCGTTTTTGCCATTGTGATTAATTTACTATTATTAACTTTCGGCTTAGTGGCCTTTTCGATGTTGCCACTGCGTGAATTTCCAGATATTGAATCGCCGATTGTCAGTATTAGTACTGAGTATACTGGCGCTTCAGCAGAAATTGTTGAAACAAAAATAACTCAAGTGCTTGAAAATAGGATTTCAGGCATTGAGGGCATTAAAAATATTAACTCATCAAGCCGTAATGGCCGGTCATACATTACGATTGAATTTGATATCGAGCGCGATATTGATGCCGCATCAAATGATATTCGAGAACGTGTTGCCCGTGCCCTCGATAGCTTACCTGAGCAAGTGCTCCCGCCTGAAGTTTCTAAATCCAATACTGATGAAAGCCCTATTGCTTGGTTTGTATTAAACAGCACCAATATGGATTCGTTACAGCTTTCTGATTATGCTCAACGCTTTATTGTTGACCGCTTAGCGGTTGTTGATGGAGTATCAAATGTACGCCTTGGTGGTGAGCGCCAATATGCCATGAAAATATGGCTTAATCGCCAAGCCATGGCGGCACGTGGTATTACCAGTTCTGATATTGAAGACACACTTCTTAGTGAGAATGTTGAGCTACCTGCGGGTGAAATAGAATCCATCGATCGCGACTTTACTGTACGTACAGCTCGCAGTTACAAAAATCAGCGAGACTTTAAAAACCTAGTAATTAAACGCGGTGTTGATGGCTACCTGGTACGTTTAGGAGAAGTAGCAGATGTACAACTTGAGGCTGCTGACGACGAAAGCCTCTTTAAAGGTAACGGCCGCGATATGATTGGCCTAGGCATTGTTAAACAAGCCAAAGCTAACACTTTAACAGTAGTCGATAATGCCCGCGCCGAACTTGAAAATATAAAACGTAACCTACCTGAAGGCACTACGATACAAGATAGCTATGATTCATCTGTATTCATTAAAGAGTCAATCAGTGAAGTATACAACACCCTGGCTATTTCAATGAGCTTGGTCGTGTTAATTATTTTTATATTTTTAGGCAATATTCGAGCAACATTAATTCCAGCGGTCACCGTGCCAGTAGCCTTGGTTGGCAGCTTTATGTTTTTGCTTGCGATGGGCTACTCAATTAACTTACTAACTCTATTAGCCCTAGTGCTTGCAATCGGTTTAGTAGTGGATGACGCGATTGTTATGCTTGAAAACATCCACCGCCGTATTGAACTTGGCGATCCACCACTATTAGCGGCTTTTCGTGGCGCGCGTGAAGTAGGTTTTGCGATTATAGCGACAACCTTAGTACTTATTTCAGTGTTTGTGCCACTGGTATTCATGGATGGTCGTATTGGTGCACTATTTACTGAGTTTGCTATGGCTGTAAGTGCTGCAGTGTTCTTTTCTAGTATTACCGCCCTGACTCTATCTCCGGCGCTTTGCTCTAAAATATTAAAGCCATCGGCGAAAGAAAGTAAATTCAGTCAATGGATGGATAAGGTATTTGCTAAAATTGAACAAGGCTACCGCAATTCCTTACATAGTAATATGAAACGCAGTGGCGGTTTGACCATCACGATACTACTGGCAGGCGTTGCAAGCTTTCTATTATTTAAGCAAATTCCTTCTGAACTAACTCCTAAAGAAGACCGCGGAACTTTCTTTATAGCAATGAATGGCCCAGAAGGCGCTAGCTATGAAAATAATGCTGCGAATATGGCCGAAATTGAAAAGCGGCTAATGCCTTACTCTGAATCAGGCGAACTTAGCCGAGTGCTAGTTCGTGTCCCCGGTTGGGGCGACAGTGGTGGTGTGGCTATTGTGGGCATGGCTGACTGGGATGAGCGTAAGCGCTCAACTTGGGAGGTAATGGATGAAATCAGCGAAAAAATGACTGAAGTAACTGATATTCGCGCTTTTGCTATTATGCGCAGCGGTATCGGCGGTGGTGGTTCATCACGCCCTATTGAGTTTGTACTACAAGGTAATGACTACGACCAATTAGCCGATTGGCGCGACCGTATTATCGAACGCGCTGAGAAGAACCCAGGTTTAGTACGCATAGATCACGACTATAAAGAAACCTTCCCACAGTTTTTAGTTAATATTGATAAAAATAAAGCCGCTGACTTAGGGGTTTCAGTGTCTGACATTGGCCGTACTTTAGAAACCATGCTTGGCCAACGACGTGCCACCACCTTTATTGACCGTGGTGAAGAATATGATGTTATATTAAAAGGCACTAAAACAGACTTTACCGATCCGACTGATATCTCGAATATTTACGTTAAATCTCGCTCAGAGGAGCTTGTGCCACTTGATAGTTTAATTACCCTTAAAGAACAAGCGACCGCATCACGATTAAACCGCTATAATCGTATGCGAGCCATTACTTTAAGTGCAAATTTGGCGGATGGTTATACGTTAGAACAAGCCCTTAACTTTTTAAATAAAGTTGCCGAAGAAGAAAACGACATAGAAGGCGCTATTGATTACAAAGGCGAATCGCAATTATTTTACGAAGGTTCATCAGCGATGACTTACGTATTTATCCTTGCATTAACAGTTACCTTTTTAGTACTAGCAGCACAATTTGAAAGCTTTGTTCACCCATTTGTGATCATGCTAACAGTACCACTGGGTTTAGTGGGTGCTATGTTGGGACTTTGGGCAACGGATTTAACGCTTAATATTTATAGCCAAATTGGTATTGTTATGTTGATTGGTCTTAGTGCTAAGAACGGTATTTTAATTGTTGAATTTACCAACCAACTACGCGACCAAGGTATGGAGTTTAGCGAAGCAATTGTGCAAGCGGCCTCACAACGTTTACGTCCAATTATTATGACATCACTCACCACCGTAATGAGCTCAGTACCGCTCGTTTTAGCCTCGGGGCCCGGAGCAGAGAGTCGAATGGTAATTGGTGTTGTGGTGTTTACTGGCGTTATTGTTGCCACTATTTTAACTTTATTTGTAGTCCCAGGCGCTTACTATGCACTAGCGCGTAAAACGCAATCTCCTGAGTTTTTAGAGCATAAACTAGAACAACAAGCGATTGCCAAGCCGCTATCAGATAAATAAAAACTGTAAAAAGTGCTGTGAGAACGACCACTCACAGCATCTCCCTTTCTCTGTTTCGATTCAAAACTTCCTTATTCATGTTTTATCACGCTAAAATAAGTCATACTAAAGAAACCAATCTTCACCTTAAGCTATCTACTAAAGCAACGATATTATTTTGGAGAATATAATGAGCACAACAAAGCAAATAGCAACTTTCGGGGGCGGCTGTTTTTGGTGTATTGACGCCGCATTTAGACGAGTTAAAGGTGTATTAGCGGTAAGCTCAGGTTATACCGGCGGTGACACCAGTGATCCGACTTACAAACAAGTTTGCTCTGGCACCAGCGGCCATGCAGAGGTGGTACAAATTACCTTTGATAGCCAAAAAATAAGCTTTGATACCTTATTAGCGATGTTTTTCACCTTGCATGATGCCACACAGTTAAATCGCCAAGGCAACGATGTAGGCACCCAGTACCGCAGTGTAGTTTATTATCACAACCAAGAGCAACATCAGAAAACTCACGATTATATTGACGAGCTTAGCGCTAAAAGCGAGCAAAAAATTGTTACAGAGGTAAGCTCTGCAAGTACTTATTACCCCGCTGAACAATTTCATCAAGACTACTACAATGAAAACCCAGAGCAGCGCTATTGCAGCTTATTAATAGCCCCGAAATTGCAAAAGTTTGAACAATTATTTGACGAATTTTTAGTTTAGTCGTTTATTTTAAAACAAAAACGCAGCCTAATTTGGAATGCCCAACTATTGAAGGCCACTTAAAATTAAACTGCGTTTTTACATCACTATATGATTTGCTACTGTTAAGCTAGGCCACCAAATAAAGTAAGTAGTGCTATCAATACTAAGTAAAACAGCACATTGCGCTTTACTAATCGCATCATACAGGTCGCTTCATAAGTACAACCAAAATGCTGCTGCTCTATTTGTTCTGCTGCAAGTGCAGTCTTTGTTACTACTTTGCGGTTGCTCACTGAAAAATCAAGAATATACCTTAACCAACAACTAGTGCCTTTATTAAAGTTACCAATCACCAAGTAACCAAAACTGGCCACTCGTGCGGGCAACCAATCTAGCCAGAATAACAATGAATGTATTAGCTTAAAGTGTTTTGCAAAAACTACCTGATGATCGTCTCGAACTAGATCGGCAAAGGTACGTACCAATGCATATAAAACAGCTCCCGGTGCGCCCAAAACCACAAACCAAAATATCACTGCGCAATAAAAACGAAAGTTTATCCATGCTAGAGTCTGGCCAAATGTTTCGCCATTTTCTTCACCTGCGGTATGCTTTTGGCCCATTTGGTAGGCGTACAAAGTGGCGGCTTCGTTATCATCCCGAGTAAGCGCATTTAAATAAGACTTATATAACGCACGGTGTTTAGCACAGCCAAAACACACCAATAAAACCACAACATTAATTAGTAACTGCCAAATTACAAAATCTAAAAAAACATATAGCAATGCAACGGCAACTACAGGTAACAATAACCAAACAACAAAGCCCGCAGGGGAGTTAAACACCCCCTTTTCTGAAAGTAACTTTTGCGAACGTGCTAGATAACCTTGCCCATAGTAACTAATTTGCCAATAGTTTGAACGTGCACCTAAACGCTCTAAAACTAACGCGATAATGATAGAAATTAAAATCATAGTATTCTCACTCAACGCTTTTTAAGGCGGCCAAAAAGTACTGCCAGTTAAAACTTTCACCAGGATCAGTTTTACGCCCTGGTGCAATATCACAATGACCCACGATACGTTCAAGGGTAATTGCAGGGTAAGTTTTCATTAATAATTTAGTTATAGATTGTAATGCATTATATTGCGCTTGGGTATAAGGCGTAATATCGGTTCCTTCAAGCTCAATACCAATACTAAAATCATTACATTGGCTTTGTCCTGCAAACTCAGAGTTGCCTGCATGCCAAGCGCGCTTTAAAAATGGCACATATTGAACTACTTCACCTGTGCGCTTAATAAAGCAATGGGCAGAGACCCGTAAACCTCTCAAGTCGGTAAAGCCTGGTTCGGCACTACAATCTATACAGCCCATAAATAAATCATCAACGTAGGGCGTTGCAAACTGCCCTGCTGGCAATGAAATATTATGGATCACTAGCAATGATATATTGGTTTGCTCTGGACGCTCGTCATAATGTGTACAAGGGCGCTGCAAAGCACTGGATAAAACACCTAGTTGACTAATTCTCATAATAAAACATGAATATTACATTAATGGGTTTATGCTAATTGATTTAACGTCATAATGATAGCTAAGCCAAAGTGAGTTGACCCAGCTGCATTTTTTCAAGATATACGCTAGGAAAAATACAATGAAATAATACAGTGGCATAAGATAGTAATGGAATTATGTACTAAACAACTTAATGAGCGTTTGCAGCACCACCCATTGTCAGCACTCGAAAATGATTTTAAAGCCTTTAATGTTCACCAACAAAGCGCCGAGCTTGAGCACTTATACTTAAGTGCCCAACGCGTGGAAGCAAAATACAGCTTTTGCAAAATGTAGCGACACACTTACTTAGTCAACAAGCATTTACTTATAACAAGCGACTTATAAGGTTTCAGCTTTAATCCGATAAGTAATATTCAACACTACTGACGACACGTACTTTTTTAATTTGCGGTGTGGTTGAGTCGCGATCATTAATACTAAATAACCCTTGGCGCGCAGTTTTTATTTTACCAAGCTGAGACTGTGAATCTTTAGCAAACTTAAGTGCGACCTCACGGGCTTTTTCGGTGGCCTTTTGAACCATTGCCGGTTTAATATCGTTAAGCCCAGTAAATAAATACTGTACTCGCGTTTCGTAGTTATCTTGTACAATAGCAATACCCTGCTTTGCCAGCTCGGTTATTTTACTCAACGCATGCTGAACTTTTTCGGGGTCGTTAGAGTGCACAGATACATTAACGCGCCCAACATACCTAAACTTCTGGTTTTCGCCGCCGTACTCACGCGCTTGTTTATCAATAATTGACTGTGTTGATGCTGATATTTCAGCGTCATCAAAACCATGTAATTTTAAGAATGCCTGCACTGCGTCATTTTTTTGCTCAATGCGGTCAACCAACGCCACGAGGTCATTATCAGCATCGCTAAATTGGATAGGCCAAATAACCGTATCAGCTATGACTTCTCGCTCAGCCAACCCTTTAACTTGAACGCTTCGCTCCATCGACTTAACATCTAAGGCGGCACTTTTTAAAATAAGCCCTAAGCCAAGCAGTCCCAACATAAAAGCGACAGCAGCAATAGCTAAAGGGTAATAATGTTTGGTATTCATTTTTTACTCCGTGATATAGATTATGGATCATACCCATGAAACTCGAAAAAAACCTTTAAACAGGTTACATTAAATAAAGCAAAATAGCTGCACAGGACAGGCAATGAGCGTAAAGCGTATTAATCAATTTTTTACTCCCACTTCAGTAGCCGTAATTGGCGCTTCTAATAACCCTGCGCGAGCAGGCTTTGTAGTGATGAGAAACTTACTACAAGGTGGGTTTAATGGCCCTATTATGCCCGTAAGCCCAAACCATAACGCGGTACGCGGTGTACTGGCTTACCCAACGATTAAAGCGTTACCTAAAGTCCCTGACCTGGCTGTTATTTGTACAAACAAACATACCTTAGTCAATATAATTAGCGAACTCGGTAAGCTGGGTTGTAAAAATGCCATTATCATTGCCGATGGCCTTAATAATGAACAAAAAAACCAACTCACACAAGCGGCTAACAACGCAAAAGTATCAATTTTAGGTTCAAATAGTTTGGGGCTGCTGATCCCTCACTTAGGACTTAATGCCAGCTTTTCTCATACGGTGGCAAGCGCGGGCAAGCTTGCGTTTGTATCGCAATCAGCAGCGGTATGCTCAACAATTTTAGACTGGGCTAAGAATAAAGAAATTGGCTTTTCGTATTTTTTATCTGTTGGGGATTGCTTAGATATCGACTTTGACGAATTGCTTGATTTTTTAGGGCGTGACTCAAAAACCAAAGCCATTTTACTGTATATCGATAATATAGATGACATTCGCAGCTTTATATCAGCTGCTCGAGCTGCTGCCTTTAGTAAACCTGTAATTGCTATTAAAACCGGTAAAACGACTACTGGATCTTTAGAAAACCACTCTGATGGACAACATAACTCAGATGCCGTTTATGATGCCTTATTTCAACGCGCCGGTATGTTAAGAGTAAATGACTTACGAGAGCTTTTTGCTGCCACACAAACACTTGCTATGCATCCAAAACTCTTAAAGGTTGAGCACCTGACTATTTTAACGAATGGCGGCGGCCCAGGCGTTATGGCAGTTGATAGCTTACTACAAAGCTCAGGAAAGTTAGCTGAACTTAGCGAGCAAACACGTGCTGCGCTGAATAAAGTTATTCCACAATCTGAAATGACCTCAAACCCAGTCGATATTTTTGGCGACTCTGCACCTGAGCGCTATAAAAAAGCCCTAGAAATTTTATTACACGCCGAAGAAGTAAAAAACTTACTTATTATTCATACTCCTTCGGCCCTTGCTCCCAGTGAGGATTACGCAAAAATTATTGTCGAAACACTGCGTAAACAGCCCCCCATGGCGCGCCCTTATGTCATGACTAATTTTATGGGCGAAGATGCCGCCTACCCGGCCAGAAAGGTTTGCACTTATAATGCTATACCAACTTATCGTACCCCTGAAGGTGCAGTTGGCGCATTTATGCATTTAGTGAGTTACCGTCGTAACCAAAAACATTTAACACAAACGCCAGAGTCAAATACTGATGATAAGCAGATTAATAAACCCGCGGCTAAACAGTTAGTTAATGAATTTATTGAACAGCAACAAAATTACTTATCAACTCATCAAGCAAGCCAAATATTAAGCCATTACGGTATTGATTGTATTCAAACTGAAATTGCCTATACCCCAACCGAGGCAAAAGAACATGCTATAGAGCTTGGCTTTCCGGTAGCATTAAAACTAATTAGTCCTAGTATTGCATCAAAATCAGAAGTCGGTGGTGTGGTGCTTAATTTAAATGATGCACAAGAAGTTGAGCAAACGGCTTTTGCAATGCTGTTACGAATTAAAAATACTTATCCAGATGCAATTATTGAAGGTTTTTCACTGCAAAAAATGGCGCCGCGCGCAGGTGCAAATGAGCTTCGTGTTGCAATTAAAACCGAGCCTAACTTTGGCCCTGTTATTTTACTCGGTGAGGCTGGAACAGGGCTAGAGTCTGCACAAGCAGCAGTGGCATTGCCGCCACTTAATATGAACTTAGCAAAATACTTAATTGCTGCAGCGCACGATAAAGGAGTGTTAAAAGAGCGTATATTACCTAATAAAGTTGATAAATATCGGCTTTGTGCGTTACTAACCCGCGTCTCTCAGCTGATAATTGACCAACCTGATATTACTTCTTTGGAGTTAAATCCAATTCTTGCCAGCAGCGGGCAGCTTTTAGTGCTTGATGCGAGCATGGCCTTAAGCCGTTACAAAATTCAATCACATCGTAAACGACTATCAATTCGCCCTTACCCTATTGAACTAGTGCAAAAAATCACTTTAAAAAACAATACTGAGGCGACTCTCAGGCCAATTAAGCCAGAAGATGAAAAAGCTCATCAGATATTTGATCGCTCATTAGCAAAAGAAGATCGTTATAAACGATTTTTTGGCGAGCTTCCGCAGTTTAATCATGATCAACTCGCTAAAATGACTCAGATTGATTACGACCGAGAAATGGCGTTTATTGTCACTCAAAATAATCAAGGGCAGAGCCAAACCTTAGGTGTATCACGCGTGTTACTCGACCCTGATAAACTACACGCGGAATTTGCTATTGTGGTGGGCTCTAAAAGCCAAGGCTTAGGACTAGGTAAGATATTAATGAATGCTGCAATCAGTCACTGCCAAAGCCAAGGCGTACAAGAAATTTCAGGTATTACCTTACCAGAAAACACCGGAATGATTGAACTGGCACGCAAGCTTGGCTTTGTTATTAGCCGCGACTTTGAGGAAGGCAGCATAAATATGCACCTAGATTTAACAACTACATAAACTGAGCCGCAAGTGATAATACTACGTCAACATACCACGCTGTTACTGCAACCTTTTACTGGAGGAAATGCGAAAATCTTGAAAAAGTGCGTATAAAGTAAGGTTAACTTACAGATTAAAAATATTACCCCACGGCTTAGAAAGTAGCAGGCTTACATCGTCCCCTGGCACGGGTTTACTAAATAACCCCCCTTGATAGCCCCTACAGCCAAAATCATTTAAGAATGCGACCTGTGAAGTATTTTCAACACCTTCTGCGACACACTCTAAACCTAAGCTTTGCGCCAGTGCGAGAATTGATTTGATGATCGCTTCATCATCATTACCAATATCACTAACCAAGCTACGGTCGATTTTAAGCACGTCAATTGGAAAGCGTTTTAAGTAGGTCAATGAGGCATAACCAGTACCAAAATCATCCATATAAAGCCGACAGCCTAAGCTTTTTAATTTTAACATGCTTTTTAATGCATGCTTAGAGTCATGCATCATCACTGACTCGGTGATTTCAAATACCACTGCTTGAGGAAGGATTTGAGCATTTACTAATAGGGCTTCAATCTCAGCGACTAAGTCATTACATTCAAAATCCAACGCTGACAAGTTAATAGATAAATACAAATCAGGTTGTATTTTTTGCCATTGCTTTAGCTCAATTAACGCCCGCGCAAAAGTTTGCAGCATAATTTTAGTGATAAGCCCCATTTTTTCTGCTGCAAGGGCAAACTCCTGGTTTTGATATTGCTTATTACCAGGCCAACGTAATAAAACTTCCAACCCCTCAACTTGGGTCGTATAGGAGTTCACTATAGGTTGATAATAATTACAAAATTCATGTTCGTGATAAGCTTTTATCAATTGTGACTCTAGGTTTAACGTCCTTTGCACATGCTCATTCATTTCTTGATGATAAAACTGATAGCACGGCTCCAAACTTTGCTTTGCATGATATAAAGCAATATCCGTAGCTTTAACTAATGCCTTGGCTTGAGTGGCATCATCAGGATAAATCGCCACACCAATACTTAAATTAACACTTAAATGTCGCTCATTAACCGTAATGGGTTGCACACTGCTTTGCATTAATTTAGCACAGAGCAATAGTATCTCTTCTATTTGCTGAGTATCTTCAATAAGTACTTTAAATTTGTCGTCCTCAAAGCGTGCAACACTGTCTTGAGGGCGCAAACAGCTTTGAATACGCACAGCTATTTTTTTAATTATTACACTAACTGTCTCATGGCCAAATGAGTCATTGAAGTGTTTAAAGCGCTTAATATTAATGGTTAACAGCGCTACTTTACGCTTATGCCGTGATGCTTGTTCAAGAGCATGTTCGAGGCGATCGTAAAATATAGTGCGTTTGGGTAAGCCCGTTAATTCATCATAATTAACTAATAAATTAAGTTCTTGCTCTGCAGTTTTTTGAGCACTTATATCAGTTAGAGTAATAACATAACTCTCAAGCTGATTATTATTACCTGCCACAGCACTAATTTTAATCAACACTTGGCGTTTATCACCATTAGCTAGCTGCACAGTATCTTCTAGTGAAAAGTGCTCACTAACAGCAAGCTTTTGCATAATTCTTAAGTAATGAATTCGGGTTCGTAAACCCAGCCCCAATTTTAAATGACGACTAGAACGAAAATCTCTAGGAAAGTTAAAAGCGCTTTGTAATGCTTTATTTGTCGCAAGTATGCGCAGGTTTTTATCGAGAATAAATACCCAATCACGAGTTTGCTCAAAGGCTGCACCGAATAACCTGGCGTGCTCAGCAAAAACCAACTCTCGAGTCATATTGGTATACGTACCCGCAACCTTAAGAGGCGTGTTTTGTTGCCACTCGATCACTTTCCCAAAGTCTTTATACCAGCGCCACTCGCCTTCGGCATGACGTAAACGATAAGTACAATTAAAGTAGCCTTTATCGGTTGATAAAAACTCCAACCACTCCAAGCGAAAGTTTTGCTTATCTTGCGGGTGAATTTTTGCTAAATAACCATCTAAGTTAGCCGACTCACTCTGATAACCTAACTCGTTTTTTAAACGCGGCTGATAAATTATTGGACTTGATGATTGCCAGTCCCACACCCCTGAATGACTTCCTTCGAGAGCCAGTTTTAATCTTGCTTCACTTTCTTTGCTTTGTTTATGTGCGGTTAATAGTATTTTCTGGATACGGTGACGCCTTATCATCCAAATTGCGATAAGGGAAAATGTAATAAATAAATAAAGCGCAATAAAATGCGGCGTTCGCCACGGCGGGTAATCAACAATAATGTCTAAATTAGCAGGCGGCGTATAATTACCGGTTAGAGGGTCTTTTGCCCACACTTTTAGCTGGTAGTTACCGGGGTTTAATTTAGGAAATAACACACGGTTATTGTTGCGCGTATAGGTTTTTTGTTCATCCGCAAGCTGGTACTCATAAACTATGCGCTCTTGATAATTAAACGCCATTGCAGAAAAAGCCACTTCTAAACCGATATCATCATGCGCTAAGGTTATTGAATCAATAGATTGCTTTAACTCAGGCCGGCGGTTTCGTGACATTAAATCAATACTAGTAATGTTTACCCGATCAATTAAATCATGCTTAGGGTAGTTATCTAATGGGTAAAAATAAGTAATTCCCTTTAAAGAGCCATATACAATTTGACCACTTTTTAATTGTGTAAATGCGCCACTATTAAATTCAGTTGATACCAGCCCTTCGCCACTAGTAAATTGTTGAAAGTGCTTATTTTCAGGATTAAATCGCCACACACCTTTATGGCTACTCATCCAAATCATACCTTTTTCATCAAGTACCATGTCATATAGCAATGTACCTAATTTATGCTTATCTAAATCAATGGTGTGAATATGCTCATAGGTGTTGGCATCAAGACCAATAAGGCCAAAGTTAGATAACGAAAGCCATAACACATTGTTATTATCTACAATATATGACATCACATTAATAGCCACATTATCATGCTGCTTTGGTATGGTATAAATTTTGGTCAGTGAAAAATCATGGCTATCAACTTGATATAAAATCCCAGCATTATAAAATAACGGTGATGTTGGCTTAGTTGAAAGCGGAGCTAAAAAGCCATACGCTAAAAAGGGGTCAAAATTGTCAAACTCACCACCTAACTGAGTTATCGTTTGATTATTAATATTATAAACGAACATGCCATAATCTGGATGTACATAAAATAACTCACCATTAGGCATTAACGTAACACCATGTACCCACTCTTTTATTTGTGTACGCTGACTAGGATCTTTTAATGGCGGCGCACTCACCTGTGCCGTTTTTGGATCAAATTGAAATAACCCTCGGTTAGTATGCAGCCATAGCTTATCCTTATAAGGCATTACTTTATAAATGCTAAACTCTGTAGTAAATAAATCCACTTGATAATTTTTCAAATAAACTTTGCTTTGATAGCTGTTTAAATCAATTACGGTTAAACCATTATGCGTTGCCAGCCAAAGTCTATCTTCAAACTCAGTGATCCCCCAAATGGAGCTATGTGAAAGTCCATCACCTTTAACTTTACTGCCATCGACATTTTCAAAGTGATAATTATCCGAAGGAAGATAAAAAGCACCATCACTTTTAGTCCCAGCCCAAATCCCCCCTGAACTGTCTTTTACTATATCAATAATACTGTTATCAGATAGCGTATACTTACTTTTATTTATACGTTCATCTTTAGTCAGCTTTGTGGTTGTTAAGTTATACTTGAACAACCCCTTATCCGTACCTAAATCAAGAACTCCCTGCTCGTTTATAATTTGCCAAATATTTAAGTTAGGTAGCAGCACTTTATTCTGAAGAGTTTGATTGGTCGAACCAAATAGGGCCGCTATATTACTAATATCGACTTCATAAAGTCCGCGAACAGTTCCAACAAGCAGTTTATCGTTTTCGGCCAGTGCAAAAGATTTAATATAGTTTTGGTAAGCGTGAGTAGGTTCGCCAGTAAGGTGTTCAAATTTACGATACTCATTAGTTGCAATATCATAAACAAAACCGCCATCACTGGTGCCAATAAAAATATAGCCTTGATAATGAAAAAGCGCACGTATAATAGTGCTATCTTTTCGATTAGGCAGCTCAAAAATAGTGTCTATTTCACCTGTTTCTACATCTAACTTTGCAAAGTCACCACCACGTCCTATCCATAGCGTTTTATCATCAACTGCTAACATACTAAAAACGGATTGCTGAAATATTTGTTCTTCAGATAGGGGTTTTGATAAAAACTGATTATAAATATCGTTTTTGGGATCATACCTAAATAATCCCGCAAGCAATGAAGCTATCCAGATATTACCCTGCGGATCTTGATAAATCCGATCAATAATTACTTCATCTAACTCGCCGTTAGGACCCTCAACATGCACCACTTGATAGCCATCATAGCGATTCAGTCCGCCTTCTGTCGAAAGCCACAAATACCCTTTATTATCAATAACCAAGGTATTTACATAACTCTGAGAAAGCCCCTCTGTAGGGGATAACCGTTTTACTTCAGCTACCACTTCGATACTTGTCAACGTAAGGCTGATATATAAACCTATAGTCAAAAATACGCTAACAAATTGATTCATTTATAATCCGGTGATGCAGTAGATAAAATTATCGGGTGATAACTCATAGGGATAATATTACGGTTTTTATAGCTGTTATAAAGTACCTCAAATACCTCTGGTAAATCTGTTGTAACGATAAAGCCAAGCCCGCTATATAGCGCAACAACATTGCGATACGAAAAAGTATATACCACTTGCTGTTGCTCGCTTAATATAACCTGTAGAAGTTGTTGAGCTACCTGCTGACGGCGCCAAGGTGGTGCAACTAGCAAGGTTGATAAAAATAAGTAGCTCTGTCGATGTTGAATACGACACGCGGCTATTATTTCATGTCCATGGTAAGCAACCCATACTTGGTCTTGCTTATTGGCGCGACCACGAGCGTTATGAGCCGTGTAAAACTTATTGACTAGCGGTGTTTTAATTGCCGCCAAACGCTCAAAACGCAGTTTACTCATTAACTCAACATCAATGCCAAGTATTGTTCAAACTGCTGCTTTAAAAAGGTCTGCTCAGCAATAGGCCTGCTATTAATCGTGTTATAGACTTGTTCACGGGTATTTTTATTTCGCTTTATTTGATACGCCCAAAATGAGGCTTCATAATCAAGTTGAATTTGATACTTTTGCTCACGGGGCAGTAAACATAAATTATATGACATAAAAAACACTTTAACTTTGCTAATATAACGAACCTAAGAGTATACCCAAACCACCATAAGATGCGAGTTTGCGCTACTATTAAAGCACCTCAAACATAAAACCAATTAAAAAGTTAACAACCTCAACAGGTTTAACTTACAAGGTTCTAGGTCAAAAGTAGATCCGTGGCGTTTTCAACAGGTGCAAACTTTATAATTTAGATTAAAAATCAAAGCCATCTTGTTGCGGTGCTGATTTATTTTTTTCGCTATTTTGCTTTTTTTGTAAGTAACGCTTATAACGTTGCTGGCACAAAACAACCACTTTACGCTTTTCAGTATTACTAAAGTTATTCCAACCAAAACGCTCATCGCGGCTACGATAACAGCCCTTGCAATAACCTCGATTATTAACTTGGCAAATACCCTTGCATGGACTTGGAATATCAAATATTTCAATTTGTTGCATTATTTTGATTTAAATCCACACAAGACTAAATAGGTCATTTCAGTATAGCGCGAAAATTAGTCAAAAAAAAAGCCACCTTAAAGTGACTTAATTCATAGTAATAAGTTAAATTAAGGTTCGCTATTAGAAATCTCTGCTTTACGATGAAATGGTTTGGCATACATAGCCATTACTAAGGGCTTGAGTTCATCAGGCACCTTACTCATACGTTGCTCAAATTTAGTCGCATCATTTTTATCAATCACCGCTTGCTTACAGCCACCAGCAATATAATTACCTGGGTGTAAAAAAAACGAGTTAATAATTTGCTTATCAATAGTTTTAGCCAGCTCTTCTGGCGATTCACAACCTGATTCAATCGGTTGTCCAAACGCTAAATGCACATGCCCTTTAGCACTACTAAAGCCTTCAACAATACTGGCTATGTCTTCGCCGGCAGATTTAACATATTGCCCATGGTTCTGTTTATGATGAAGCTCTTTAGCTTTAGCGATAGCACATGGCTCGTATTGATACGAAATAGACACAGGCACAATTTTTAGTTCACGAACGTAGTCAGCAAACTCTTTCTTTTGCTTGCGCCCTTGTAGTTGTAACATTTTTAAAAGCGCCGGATCAGTTTGATCAAGACCATCTTTTGCTCGGCCTTCTTTTTGGGCAATCCAAATAGAATTGCCTCCCATTAATGAATCATAAATATAAGCTGAAAGTTGCGATAATGCTTTCAGCATTTCTTTAGGTGCTTTAGCTGAACGCTTTACTATAAAACTTTTATTTAGCCGCATCAGCTCAGTAATAAATGGTCGTTGCAATAAATTGTCACCAATCGCAATACGCACTGTTTTCATTTTATGACTGAATAAGCCCCAATTAATAAGCGCAGGGTCGAGTACAATATCGCGATGGTTTGATATAAATAAATACGCTTGCTTAGGGTTAAGCCCGTCCAAACCTGAAAAAGTCACCTCTGAGGTCGTGCGCTTAACTAACAAGCTTAAATATTGAGCTACTTCTTGCTGAACTTGCTCTACACTGTTAAGTTTTCCCCACTTTTTACGTAATTGGCTACGTACCAAAGGACGCGTTAAAAAAGGAAAGGATGAAAGAAAACGCGGCAGATTATACTTAGCGAGCACGTCAACAAACGCATTATCATTAATCAAACGTGTAACTGAGTCGGCTACCTCGTCATCATTGTAAGGTCTAATATCGGCGTATTTATCCACTAATTCACTCATTACTACTTCTATAAAGTTAAAAAACGGTACGCCAAAGCGCACCGTTTATAGTTGGGGTGATTATAACTCAGACAATCTGAAATGCGAACCAAGTCATTAATATAGCCACAATTTATACCCAAACCACCCACGCATGCCTTAAATGTTTTTAATAACAAAACTTACGAAATGATCTCATCCGTATTTTGATATTTTTTGGTTATCCCTTTGACCACCAACCGTAGTATAAGTGCCATTAAAATTACGCCGCTTAGCATACTTAACCAATGAGGCAATACCGCCTGTTCTTCACCTAATAATGGGCTCACTACAAAGCCAAATTCAGTGACTAAATAATCGGTTAAAAAGCCAAATAATAACGCAACACCTATAACCCCTATTAAATAGGCAACTACGGCTCGTTTTCCGAGTTCATTTGCAACCACACCTAGTGTGGCAATATTGGTTGCGGGGCCTGCCAACATAAACACCAGCACCGCACCGGGTGAAACGCCACTTAATAAGAGCCCCGCTGCAATCGGCGTAGAGGCTGTGGCGCAAATATACATCGGAATACTAACTGAGATCACCACCAACATAGCGAGTATACCGCTCCCCCACTGAGTTAAAAATGATTCAGGCACAAAAGTTTGCACTAAGGCCGCAAAAAACAAACCAATCATTAGCCACTTCATAGTATCTGAAAGTAACTTATTACAACTAAAGTTAATCGCCTGCTTAAACTTATGCCACTGGCTAACAGATGCTACCGTTGATGTACAACAACTGGATTCTGGCTCAACTTTTTCTGTTGATGAGCAGCAATTACTTGCGGCTTCATATTCAGACTCATCTGCAAAGTCTGGTTTGGAATGAGTCTGCTTTTGTGTTTCATTTGATGTATCACGCCCCACCAATACACCTGCGGTAATTGCGCTACATATAGCTGCAACCGGGCGAATTACGGCCATAAAGGGCCCCAGTAACACATAAGAGACGGATACCGAATCCACCCCAGTTTCAGGAGTAGAAACTAAAAACGCAGTGGTGGCACTTTTTGATGCGCCAGCTCGTCTTAGACCAATAGCAGCGGGAATTACCCCACATGAGCAAAGCGGCATGGGCGCACCAATTAATGCAGCCTTTATGGTCGTCCAAAGCCCTTCTTTACCTAAGTGTTTATTTAAAAAGTTCACGGGTAAATAAACATTAAGTAGCCCGGCAATAAATAACCCCAACATCAACCACGGTGCAGAGATCAAAAATAGTTCCCAGAAATTAATTAGTAAGTTCATCTATATCCTCCAGCGCGGTGAGTATTGAGCAGCTATCAGCTGGCTCTTCACCGCCACAACATTTATCGGCTAGTAACGATAATGACTGATGAAATCGTGTAAGCTCAGCGATACGTTCAGCGACTACATCGCGTTTATGTATTGTTAGCCTCTTCACTTCATGGCACGAATGCTGATTTTTATGAAACTTAATTTGTAGTAGCTCTTTTATTTCTGACAAGCTAAAACCAACATTTTTAGCGCGCACTATAAATTTCATTTGTATAATGTCTGCTTTACTATAATCACGATAACCCGCTTGCGTTCTTGCCGTGATCATTAACAAACCCTGTTTTTCATAGTATCTTAGCGTATCGGTTGAGATACCTAGCTGGTTAGCAAATTCGCCTATTTTCACCATTATCTCCAATTAAGATATTATCAATATGTACAAGCATAAACCTTAGAGTTAACACCAAGGTCAACAAATAAAAACATTTAAAGGAACAGCCAATGAATATTACGGTACTTGATACGGCAACTCTTGCTAAAAGCCCACTAACCAAAATTGAGAATCTAGGGACGGTGACTTGCTTTGACTTAACAACCCCCGAAGATGTTATAGAACACAGCCAAAATGCTGAAATATTGATCACCAATAAAGTTGTGCTAAACCGCGATACTATGAGCCAATTACCTAAACTTAAACTTATTTGTGTAGCAGCAACAGGCACCAATAATATTGACTTAGAGGCCGCTGAAGAACTAGGTATAGGCGTTACTAATGTTGCTGGGTATTCAACACCCTCTGTAGTACAACACACCTTTGCTTTAATCACTAACTTACTGGGCAACACCCATCGTTACATTAACGATTGCCAGCAAGGGGCTTGGCAACAAAGTAATATGTTTTGTCGCTTAGACTACAGCTTTGAAGATATGAGCGATAAAACTCTCGCTATTGTCGGTTATGGCTCCCTTGGTAAAGCCGTTGCTAATGTTGCACAAGCATTTGGCCTAACGGTTATCATCGCAGAACGTAAAGATACTCCAACCCGCGAAGGTCGAACTGAGTTTAATCAAGCAATTACAGAGGCTGATATTATTAGTGTTCATTGCCCACTTACCGAGCAAAGTCGAGACTTAATAAGCACAAAAGAATTGCAGATGATGAAACCAACCGCAATTTTAATTAACACAGCCCGCGGCGGTATTATAAATGAAGCCGACTTAGCTCAGGCACTAGCCAGTAACGAAATAGCTGGCGCTGGCGTTGATGTGCTTTCAAAAGAACCCGCTCAAGCGGATAACCCTTTAGCTCAATACCGTGGTGATAACTTATTACTTACTCCGCATATTGCGTGGGCAAGTAAACAGTCAATTGCCCGACTGATTGCGGAAATTGCACTTAATATTAAAGCCTTTGAACAAAGTGAAGCACGTAATAGGCTCGTTTAATTGACTAAGCCGCGATTAGCTTGCTTGCACTAGCCTAGCAATAATCTGGTCGCGGCCATTATCTTTTGCTTGATAAAGCCCAAGATCAGCCTCTTCTAATAAAGCATGCTCAGCATATACTTGGCCATTTTCGGTCGTAGCAACACCGACACTAATCGTAATACATTCAGCATTTAATGATGCTCTATGAGGAATATTAAGTGATTTTACGGCGTTAAGTAGTTTATTAGCAAATTCCATTGCATCATGTTTACCCATATTCGGCAGCACAGCTGCAAATTCTTCACCGCCATAACGCGCCACAAAATCACTGCCTCGCTGGCATACTGCAACTAAAGCATGGGCAACTTGCTTTAAGCAGTCATCGCCGGCGCGATGTCCATAGCAATCGTTATAACGTTTAAAGTGGTCAATATCCATTAACACTACAGATAAGGGCGTGCCATTACGACGACTTCGTCGCCACTCGCGAGCAAGATTATCGTCTAAATAGCGCCTATTAGGGATTTCAGTTAAACCATCTATTGATGCAAGCATTTCTAGTAAGTCATTTTTTTGCTTTATCATCAGTTGATTGCGTACTCGAGCACGAACAATCGCGGTGCTAAACGGCTTAGTTATATAATCCATTGCGCCAAGTTCTAAGCCTTTTGCCTCATCATCGTGACTATCATTCGCTGAGATAAAGATCACCGGCACAGCTTGAGTGGTTGGGTTTTCCTTAAGCTCAACCAATACTTCATAGCCATCAATGCCAGGCATCATAATATCGAGAATAATTAAATCGACATGATTACTTTTCACAAAGGTTAAGGCTTTTTCACCACTTGGCATTAAAAAAACTTGGTACTCATGCTGCAATGTTTTTTCAAGCACTAAACGATTTAGAGGATCATCATCAACGATGAGTATTTTAGCTTGCTGTGACATCTATTAACCCTTGTACTTGAAGGTAGCTAAGCACTTGCTTTAAATGCGTTCTCAGCTCAGTAATTAACACCTGAGCATGCGCGTTACTGGCCGTCCTTATGTTGGTTTCAATCTTTTGTGCTACCTGAGATAAACGCATAAAACCTAAGCTTCCTGAGACGCCTTTAATATTATGCACTAATAGTTGCAGCTCACTCTGTTCTAAGTGGGTTTCTAACAGGTTTAATTGAGAATCGCATAATAGTGCAAATTTTTGCAACATTTTTACCATTAAATCTTCATTATCAGCAAATTGTGCTAAGGCAAAGGGACGGTCAAAAAACACCGATGCAGTTAAGTTTAACTGACCAATTTCACGCACTAACGTTGCAGCAGCTACCGGTTTAGTTAAATACTTATTCAACCCCACCGCCGCAGTTCGAGCTTTATCCTCTACTTCACTATGAGCGGCAAGTGCAAAAATAGGCAGTTGTTGCTTATCATAATGCTTACGTATTCGCTTGATAGCTTGGCAATCATCCAGCTCAGACATTTGCAAATCTATTAAGATAAGATCAGGTCTTAAACTATCAACTAGTTCAATGGCGGTTATGGCATTATCGACTGTTACAACATTAATATTTTGTTGGCACAAAATACGACTGATAGCATCCTGGTTCAGCTGATTATCATCCACCACTAAAATAAGCATACCCGTAACATCAGGTGTAGTGACAGGTGTGCTCTGTAGAGGCGCGTGGCTATACAATAAACGTTGAGCAAGCGCTATTTTATTGATGCTCCGTATTTTAACCTCCGCTATCGCTGGCATGCCTTATTGGTTATCAAGATCAACCACCACCCACAGCGTTTATTGCAGATTGATGATGAACTCATAAGTTGTAATAGTGGTTTAAATTTACCGTCAAGAGACGAGGTTAATAATTCACTTTTCTTTCCTCTCACAGCGGGGTTAACATAAGCCATAGGACTGAGTTATTACAGAGAAATATAATACTAAAAGCTGAGATTAAGGCAATAACTTTTTGCCAGTCATTAACGGCCTTAAGGTCGGAAGCAAATCGACCTTAACCAACTGTTTCACCACCTTTACTTGGGGGTTTTACGATAGCAATAATTTTCCGCCTTATTTACATCACTAAGCCACACTCTATCAAGCTGATACGACAACCGCAGGTCATACAAATTAAACATGGTATCAAGTAAACCTGCCACACTCATTGCATGCTGTAACTGCGCTACGCTTTACTTTAATTGTGTATAAAGTAAGCATAGCAAAAATACCACCAGCAATGGCACAACCAGTGCCACCGCCAGAGATCGCTAATGTTATTATCTTAATGATAAAAATTAAAAGCGGATTCTATAAAATAACCCTATACAAACACAGATTAGCGAGCTTACATAGTCGGTGTAAGCTATAAGTTTTCCTCTGCGAATGAAGCCAAGCGACTACGAACCACACCATTTAAGTTCACTGTTGCGCTGCCTTCAAAGTCTTTAAAGCGCTCGACAATGTAAGTTAACCCCGATGTCACGGGGGTTAAATAGTTGCTATCAATTTGCGCAAGGTTACCTGAGCAAATCAGTTTAGTGCCTTCGCCACAACGCGTAATAATGGTTTTTAGCTGTGAGGCGGTAAGGTTTTGGCTTTCGTCTAAAATTACCACCGCATTTTGAATACTACGACCACGCATAAAGTTAACCGACTTAAACTGTATATTGGCCTTTTCCATAATATAGTTACGGCTTGATACCGGATTTTCATCACCTTTATGTAATACCTCCAAGGTATCAGTAATAGCAGCCAGCCACGGCGCCATTTTCTCTTCTTCGGTACCAGGTAAGAAGCCAATAGACTCGGCAATTTCAGGGGTGTTACGTGTAACAATCACTTTATCGTAAATACCTTTTTCAATAATCATTTCAAGAGCACTGGCAAGCGCGAGTAAAGTTTTACCACAGCCTGCAGGGCCCGTTAAAATAACTAGTTCGATACCAGGATCAAGTAGTGCATCAAGCGCCATACCTTGATAAACATTTTTTGGCTTAACTCCCCATGCATTTTGGTTCATTAAACGCTCTACGCTAATATCTTTTAAGGTCAACGTTTTATCATCGTAACTTTCAACTCTTGCAGCAAAGTGATCGCTGCTATCTAAAATATATTCATTACAAAATGCATCCGGAATGGTTTCTTTAGCAACATGATGAAAAGTATCTCGGCCTTGTTGCTCGCTTTCGCACTCGCCTATTTGCTGCCAAAAATCACCATTAATTTTTTTATAACCACTGGTTAATAGTGCAATATCATCTATAAGTTGGTCAGTGCGATAATCTTCAACAAACTTAAGCCCAGCGCCTTTGGCTTTTAAGCGCATGTTAATATCTTTAGTAACCAGCACCACCTTGCTATCACTATGCTGTTTTTGTAAATGTACGGCGCAATTGATTATACGGTGGTCATTTTCATTACCCGGCAATCCTGAAATAGAGTCAGCAAATAAGTGGTCGTTAACGATAATTAAACGCCCCGTGGAGGCCGCTCGGGCTTTTTTATTGCTGGGTAATGCAACCCCTTGTAACATTTGCTCGGGGCTGGCATCTTTAAGTATTTCGTCTAGACCACGAATTGCCACTCGCGCATCGCGGCTCACATCGTGTTTGCGATCTTTAATATGATCCAGCTCCTCTAGGACTGTCATGGGGATCACTACGTCGTGTTCTTGGAAAGATAAATAAGCGAGAGGTTCGTGAAGTAATACGTTGGTATCAAGCACATACATTTTACTATCAAGGGTCGAAGCTTTTTCCATAGCACTTTCCTTACGTTTTATGATTTTTATGCTATACCCAATTAACTAAGTAACACTGGCTGAAATTCATCCTGCAATACTTAATTATTTAAGTATAATTTCAGTTTAGTCTATTTGTCATAAAAGACCCTTTTATGACAAAGCTTTTTTTGTTTTGAATTTACCTATTTACGTTTTATATAAATGGAAATAATTCACAGTTATAAAGTTAATTAAAAGCGAGCTAAATAGCGCCTTGCAGTGGTGTTAGTGAACAGGTAACATAGCCGCCTTTTTCTTCATAGACGAGACATACATGAATTTTTCCTTAGGTCAGCGTTGGATCAGTGATACAGAGTCAGATTTAGGATTAGGCACGGTAGTAGCCCTTGAAGGCCGCCAAGTCAGTATTTTATTTCCCGCCAGTGGCGAAACCCGTGTTTATGCAATGTCAGAAGCCCCGGTAACTCGTGTGGCGTTTAATCCTGGTGATGTGATCAAAAGCGTTGAAGAATGGGAACTTGAAGTCGAGTCAATTGAACAGCAAGGCGAGCTTTTATGTTATCACGGCACCCGCGTTGATAACGGTGAGCAAGCGCAGTTAAAAGAAACATTGTTAGACCATTTTATTAAATTTAATAAACCGCAAGACCGCTTATTTGCCGGTCAAGTAGACCGCTTTGATCGCTACACTTTACGCTATCAAACTTGGCAGCATCAGTTTGAACGTCAGCAATCCCCTATTAAAGGCTTAATTGGCCAACGTGCCAACCTTATACCGCATCAACTTTATATCGCACAAGAAGTGGGTAAACGCTTTGCGCCAAGAGTATTACTTTCAGATGAAGTAGGCTTGGGTAAAACCATTGAAGCGGGCATGATTTTACATCAGCAAATTTTAACTGGCCGTGCTAGCCGAGTGCTCATTGTGGTACCTGAAAATTTACAGCATCAGTGGTTAGTTGAAATGCTGCGCCGCTTTAATTTACATTTTTCTATTTTTGATGAAGAACGCTGCGACGAAGCCTTTGCCGACTCACCTAATGTATTTGAAACCGAGCAACTGATACTCACCAGCCTTGAGTTTTTAACCAAGAAGAAACGTTGGTTTGAACAAGCAACACTTGCCGATTGGGATTTATTAGTCGTTGATGAAGCGCACCATTTAAGCATCAACAATGATAAACCAAGCACCGAATATCAGCGCATGAGTGAGCTAAGCCAAGATATTCCGGGCCTTATTTTATTAACGGCAACACCTGATCAACTTGGTCATCGCAGTCACTTTGCCCGCTTGCAATTGCTCGACCCAGACCGGTTTTATGATTACGACGCGTTTGTAGCTGAAGAAGAAAATTACAAAGATGTAGCAGAAGCTGCTAATCAGTTATTGCAAGAAGAAACACTTGAACCCAATGCCAAAGCAACCTTAGTTGAGTTACTCAAAGAAACAGACATCACCGCAGTACTTGCTAAAGCCGAGCACGGTGACAAAGCCGCGCGCAGTGAAATATTATCAATGTTATTAGATCGCCACGGTACTGGCCGTATTTTATTTAGAAATAGCCGCAGTGGCATTGATGGCTATCCTAGTCGTAAGCTTCATGCTTATCCGATGACACAGCCTAAGCAATATAAAACGGCTATGGCGGTGCTTGGCAATATGGGCGGCATTCAAAGTGCAGAACTAACCGCACACCGTGCGTTATTCCCTGAAAAAATATTCCAAGAGTTTGAAGGCGAAAGCGCCAGTTGGGGCATGTTTGACCCACGTGTTGATTGGTTGATCGAGACGCTAAAAACGTTAAAGCACGAAAAAGTATTATTAATATGTGCCAAAGCCGAAACTGCTATTAGCCTTGAGCAAATATTGCGTGAACGCGAAGCTATTAAAGCCTCTGTATTCCACGAAGGAATGTCGATTATTGAGCGTGACCGCGCTGCCGCTTTCTTTGCCGATGAATACGACAACGCACAAATATTACTATGCTCTGAAATTGGCTCAGAAGGTCGTAACTTCCAGTTTTCACATCATTTAGTTTTATTCGATTTACCACTTAACCCAGACTTACTTGAGCAACGCATTGGCCGTTTAGATCGTATCGGTCAAACGCAAGATGTAAACATTCATGTGCCGTATTTTAAAAACACTGCTCAAGAAGTATTATTACGCTGGTATAATGAAGGTCTAGATGCCTTTGAGTCTACTTCAAGCACAGGCCAGTTACTTTATAAGGAGTTCGGTGAAGAACTACTTGAATTTATTGGCGCACACAACTGCGACGAAGAGGAGCTAGATCCACTCCTTGAGCAAGTTGCAACACAAAACGCAACATTACGCCAGCAAATGGAAAATGGCCGTGACCGTTTATTAGAACTCCATTCGTCAGGCCAAGGCGCCGCGGATTCATTAGTTAGTGAAATTGAAAAACTAGACAACCGGTTTGAATTACCAAGCTATATGATCAACGTATTTGACACTTTCGGCGTAAGCCAAGAGGATAAAGGCGAAAATACCATTATTTTAAAGCCGACCGAACACATGTTAAACCCATCGTTCCCAGGCTTAAAAGAAGATGGCATGACCGTCACTTTTGATCGTGACACCGCGCTTTCACAAGAAGATGTACACTTCATCAGCTGGGATCACCCAATGGTGCAAGGCAGCTTAGATATGATTTGCGATGACGACTTTGGTACGGCTTCTGTTGCTCTGCTTAAAAACAAAAAATTACCGCCAGGCACTTTCTTTGTAGAGCTAATTTTTGTAGCCGCAGCCATGGCGCCAAAAGCTTTACAAGTGGGCCGTTTTTTACCGCCAACACCGATTCGTATCTTGCTTGATAAGAGCAGTAACAACCTAGGTGATAACGTTGGTTTTGAAGGCTTTAACCAACAGCTTTCAGCCGTGGGGCGTCAAACAGCGAGTAAATTAGCCGGCGCATTACAAACCGCTGTTCATCCAATGATAACCACCGCAAAAGATATAGCACAAACCAAACTTGAAGACATTCGAAGTGAGGCGCTAGCCAACATGCAAGCATCACTTGCACAAGAGCAAGCACGGTTAACGGCACTTAAACAAATCAACCCAAATATTCGTGATGAAGAAATAAACTTCTACGATAAACAACGTACCGAGCTAACTATGCATATTGAAAAAGCCCAGTTACAGCTTGATGCAATACGCTTAATTGTAGTGTCACATTAATTTGAGTTGTAAGGATAAGATTTAAGTTTGTAAAAGCGTGGTGAGTATTTACGCCACGCACAAATTTTCCTTGAGCCTTTTAACTCACTCCACTAAAATAGTCCCCTTACAAAATCATTAAGGCTCGCTGTGTTAATTAACTACAATCCCCCATTAACTCCTTATCTCACGATTTTATATCAAGATGATGATTTGCTGATTTTAAATAAGCCCAGTGAGTTATTAACAGTCCCGGGTAAAGATCCTAAGCATGCTGACTGCTTAATTTCCCGCGTAAACCGTGTATTTCCTACGGCTAAAATTGTCCATCGCTTAGATATGGCGACCTCTGGGATTATTTGCTTAGCCATGAATAAAGCGGCGCACCGTCATTTAAGTATGCAATTTCAAAAGCGCCAAACCGCCAAACGTTACATTGCCCGTATTTTTGGGAGACTGGAACAAGAAACTGGCTCGGTAGATTTACCGCTTATTTGTGACTGGCCTAACCGTCCTAAACAGATGGTTGATCATGATAAAGGTAAGCCTTCGCTCACTCACTTTAAAGTACTTGAATATGAGGAACAGGCAACCCGTGTTGAGCTTATACCCATTACCGGTCGCTCTCATCAATTACGTGTACATATGCTCAGCTTAGGCCATCCTATTTTAGGTGATAGACTTTACGCTCGCTCTGATGCGTTAGCGGGGGTAACACGTTTGCAGTTGCACGCTCAAATGCTAGCCTTAGCTCACCCTGTAACCGAGGAGCAACTCGTATTTGAAGCTGAGCCTGAGTTTTAATACTAGAATCTGTTGAGCTTTCTTGCAGGATTAAAATTTGTTCAATCTAGGCAGAGCTCTAGAGACAGTGCATGCTTAAAATTTATGCTGCGTTATCGACTATTAATAAAGAGCAACCACACTACACGCGCCCTAATTTGACTTAAAACCAAACAAGCTGCTGTAAATTTAACCTAAAAAGATAGACCACCCTAATGTAGCTAAATAATATCGCCTGTTAGCCGATAAATCATTACGTTTATTTTTTAAGTGATTGCCGGTTATGTTATTCCACTATTGTACGCACTTAATCGTTGCAGCCAGCATTGCCGCTGCCACGCCAGTGTGGGAAGCCGGTTATATCATATCTAGGTCTAGCCTGATAAACGATGATATTAAGCTTTTTACCTAACGAAGAAGTTCGTCCACTGCTCGCCGGTGAAGTCGAATTTATAAGTTTGGCATCGCGAAAGTATGACAGCAAGTCAACGAGGTGTCGTGTTGATCATTGCTGATTGGCAACACACTCCAACGAATAATACAGGAGTTAACTTTTTACGTACTGAGTTAAATGGTTTACCCAGCGAGCCTGATCAGCGTCAAGGCTCGCCAAAGAAATAGACGGCTTTTTACGACGCCTTTTTTAAATACTCGTAAGCCGCTTGAATATCTTGGCTTTTTTTCACCGCAAGCTCCATCATATGCTTTGGCAACCCCTGTGATACTAGTTTATCAGGGTGATGCTGCGCCATTAGTTTACGGTACGCGACTTTAATTTCTCGTGCTGTTGCTTCACTGTTTAAACCTAGTAGTGCCAAAGCTTGTTTACGACTCATACCGTTATCAGGAGGCACATGGTGCCCTGAACCTTCGCGATAACTACTGCTTTGCCCTTGCTGGCGTTGATTATGACGTTGTTGTTGCTGGCGAAAGTTAAACTCCGCCTGGTAACGCTTGAGTAAAAAAGTAAATTGGGTTTTAGAAATACCCAGTTGTTTACTTACCTCTTGCAGTAACTCTTTTTCTTGTTCGGCAAGTACACCATCAGAGAACGCCATTTGAATTTGAATTTCTAAAAATAACTGCAGTAAATCATGGCGTCTCGCAAAGCGCTCTTTAAAGTCATCAACAGTTTCTTTAATTGAAAAATCAGTTTCTTTACCCGCATTAAAGGCTTGCTGAGCTTCGACGCGGTCGTCACCCGTAAGCCCCATTTCATCCATAAATAAGCCAGCGGCACGAATATGAATTTCACTTACTCGTCCATTTGATTTGGCAATATGCCCCATAACTGAAAAGCAACTTGAAAAAAATAGCGCTTGGCGCTCGCTTACATCGCCATCGCCTTTAAAAAGTCCGCTAAAGCCACCTGCTTTATCAAAATTTTGTTTTAAACTTTTATCAAACATATGGCCTAAATAAAGACCTATAAATAAACCAATAATACGGCCAAACATAAAACCAAAACAGGCACCAAGAATTTTACCCCACATGGGCATCGCTCCTATTAATATTAAATTCTACTTTTGAGTCATTCAGTTGCGCTAAGCGCTGAGGCGTACCAATATCGTCCCATTGCCCCAAATAAAGCTCAGTCGATACCCGCTGACTGGCGAGCTGCTTTTTTAAAATTGGACCAAGGCGTAAACTACCAGCGGGGTAATTATTAAAAAAATCACGGCCAAAACGACTAATACCTGAAAATGTAAAGCGCTCGGTTTGCATTTCGCTGTGGTTTAATGAAAAGTCCCCGTTTTGGTTATGCGCTGGATTATCGACTAGTACAATATGCCCCTCACTATTTTCAAGATGTAACTGAGTTAACGAAGTGAAATCATAATCGGTGAATATATCGCCGTTAATCACTAAAAATTGTTCAGTTAATAATGGCAGCGCAGCAATAATGCCACCCGCGGTTTCAAATCCACCTTCAGGCTCTGGGCTGTATTCAATACTCACCCCAAAGCGGCCGCCATTACCAAAGTAATCAACAATTTTACTGCCTTGCCATGCTAAGTTAATCACAATATTTGTAATACCAGCCTGCTTTAAGGCGCATATATGATGTTCAATGAGCGGTTTACCTAACACCTTAAGCATCGGTTTGGGGTACTCTTTAGTAAGCGGCATCATACGTTTTCCGCGCCCTGCAGCCAGGATTATCGCTTTCATCATATCACTAACCTAACTTCTCTTGAACATCTGGGATCACACTTTGCTCTATCCATAACCCCAGCGCTTGTAGCTCTGGGTAGTGTTTAGCCACATCACTAATATAGTGTAAGGTAGGTAAAATATTGTTCATATAGCCACTTTTACCATCGCGTAAATTTAATCTGCAAAAAATACCTGCAGCTTTTAAATGGCGTTGCATCCCCGTTAAATCAAACCACTGCTTAAACTGTGAAAAGGTCACGTTATTAAGCAAACCTTGCTGATTAAACTCAGTAAAAGCGTAATTAAGCAAATGGCTTAATTCATCAGCTGGAAGCTTAAAATAGCAGTCTCGTAATAAAGAGACCAAGTCATAACAAACAGGACCTTGAACGGCATCTTGGTAATCAATAATGGCCCATTGCTCGTTACTGCGCATAATATTACGGCTGTGAAAGTCACGATGTACTGTAACACTCGGCTGAGCGAGTACATTTCTAATTAGTATTTCACTGCTTTGCTGCCAAGTAGTTAATTGTTGTTGATTAAGGTTACTGTCAAGTAATCCTTCAATCAGCCAGGTTTTAAAAATGCCAAGTTCCAGCTCTAAAAAACTGCGATCAAAATCTTTCATATGTTTGCCAGCTGGGGTTTTTGCCCACTTGGCACTGAGTGAAATTAAATGTTGGTAATGATGAGTCCGCTGCTCATCATCAAGTAAATCTGCTAAGTGAGTGTTTCCTAAATCACTTAATAAGAAGAATCCTTGTTTTTCATCAGCGTGTAATATTTTTGGTAGTTGGAAGCCATGCTGTGAGAATACTTTGTTAAGTTCTATATAAGGGGTGTTATCGAGTTTTTGCGGATCAGAATCCATCACAATAAAGCTCTCTTGCCCTCGATTAAGGCGAAAGTAAC
The DNA here is from genome assembly GCF_052376275.1 of Pseudoalteromonas sp. AOP7-A1-14. Taxonomy (NCBI): domain Bacteria; kingdom Pseudomonadati; phylum Pseudomonadota; class Gammaproteobacteria; order Alteromonadales; family Pseudoalteromonadaceae; genus Pseudoalteromonas; species Pseudoalteromonas sp. AOP7-A1-14. The sequence goes on from NZ_JBQSVO010000003.1 coordinate 54,901, forward strand.
GGCGAAAACTGGCGTCTCCGGTGATTGCAGCTAACTGGTATTCATCACCACTAAAGTGAGGGATTAAAAACTGCTGTAAACTTTTATAACGGTCCATTTCGTAATGATATCTATTTTTCACTAAGTCAATTACTGTATTTGCCATTGTTTTCCTTTATTATGTCTAGCTAATATTCAACGACACTCGATTAAGGTTACTAAATGAGCAAAACCTGGGGCATAATGATGCTAAGCGTTCTTAGCGCACCATCATTTGCCGAAACTGAGCTGGCACACAATTTTTGTGGCAATTCAATGCAAACCAGAGCTTGGCAGCCGCTTTCTGTCCTTGAGGAAGGTGTAGTTGATATTCAATCTGATGATATCGAACTACTCGGCGACCAAAGTGCAGAATTTACTGGCAATGTTGATATTAACACCCTTACTATGAGTTTGTCCGCACAAAGTGCACTTGTCGATAAGCAGCGCGGTTTACTAAATGCTACCGGGCCAATTACCTACCGCGATTTAGTTAGCGAAGTAAATAGCGCAGGATTAAACGCTGATCTGAATAACTCAGAAGTGAGCTTGCTGGGCGCTGATTACAAATTGACTCAGCAACAAGGTCGCGGCGGCGCAGAAAAACTCACAGTCAACAATTCTGGCTTAGATCTACTGAACGCAAGCTTTACTACCTGTCCAAGCGAAACACCACTTTGGGATATTCAAGCAGAGCAAATTTTACTATCTCGCGAAGAAGGCTGGGGCGAAACCCATAATATGGTTTTAAGTATTATGGATACACCGGTATTTTACTTACCTTATTTCACCTTTCCGCTAGATGATCGCCGTAAATCAGGATTATTAACACCTAATTTTTCAAGCTCCGGCCGCTATGGTATTGAATCTATCACTCCTTATTATTGGAATATTGCGCCTAATTACGATGCCACGATTACTCCTCGTTACATGTCTAAAAAAGGCCTGCAATTACAAGGAGAGTTTCGTTATTTAAATGAAAGTAGCCAAGGTTTAGTCGGTATAGAGTATTTAGACCGTGATGAATCAGAAACATCTCTAGGTTCTCGCTATTTGTTTCATTGGCAACAACAAAGTTACTTTGGTGAAAATTGGCGAGCCAATATTGATATTACCAATGTTAGTGACGATAACTACCTGACAGATCTCAATTCAAATTACGCAACAAGCACGGACACTCAGCTTTATCGTACTGGTTCGTTAAGTTACTTAGGTGAAACATGGCGCACAGACATTAAAATTCAAAACTTTGAAGTGCTTGGTGATCACCAAGAGTCTTATGCGGCATTACCACAAATTAGCTTTTCGCAAACAGCACCGTTTAATTTTGCTAACCTGAATCTAACGCTTGATGGCGAGCTAAGTCACTTCACCAATGACACGGCGCAAATTGAAAAGGCCACTCGTATACATGTCGAGCCAAAAGCAAGCTTTGAGTATCAACAATATGCATGGTCATTTTTATCAGAGTTCAGTGTACTACATACTAATTATCAGCAAGAAGGTGACTTAACGGGCACTGAGTATAAAGAATCAGTATCAAGAACGCTGCCGAAAGTGCGCTTATACAGCCAACTTAATTTTGAACGTGACACCTCTATATTTGTAGACGACGGCATTCAAACCCTTGAGCCTCAGGTGCAATATCTATATACACCTAATAAAGATCAGTCTGATATTGGTTTATATGACACCACTAAGTTACAAGATGACTTTTTTGGTTTATTTAGAGATGTGCGTTTTTCAAGCGTAGACCGAATAGCCGCCGCAAATCAGTTTACCTTAGGGGCAACTACGCGATTATTTGATAGCAATAGTGAAGAGTTATTTAATTTTAGTGCCGGGCAAATATTTTATCTCAGTGATGATGCTAAGCCAACATCACAAGGATTAAACTCAGATACCAACTACAATGCCTTGTTTGCAGCGCAAACCATGGTACATTGGCATCGCCGCTGGTATTTATCTGGAGGCATTCAATACGACACAGATGGTAGGCAAATTATCCAATCAAATGTTACTTTAGATTATAAAGGTGACAATAATGAGCTGGTACAATTGAACCATCGCTATGCAAATGATGTCTCAGGCAATACAATCGAACAAATTGGCTTGTTTACCAGTATCCCACTGAGCAAAGAATGGCAGTTTGTAAATAGCTATCACCGTGATTTAGAAGGTGGTCGTAGTATCGAAATATTCAGCGGGTTACAATATGAATCTTGCTGTTGGGCATTTCAAATTACCGGCCGTCGTCAAATTGAAACTGATTTAAATCAAGCGATTGGTCAAGACCAAGCAACTTTTGATACCAGTATTGGTTTTAATATTGTATTAAAAGGGCTAGGTAGTAAAAGCCGTTATGATGCACAAAAATTATTACAACAAGGTATTTTTGGCTATCGTAGACCCTATTTTCTTAATAACTAGTACCACTGTACTATTAGCAAGAGTATTAAAAAGAATATGAATTTAAAAAAATTATTAGTTACTGCAACACTCGCCATTGGTCTTTGCCAAAGTGTTTTAGCAAAACCTGTAGAAATCGACAAAGTAGTCGGTGTTGTTAACCAAGGCGTTATTTTAAAAAGCGAAGTTGCCACGATTGTGAACCGTGTAAAAGCACAGGCTAAAGAGCAAAACCAAGAGCTTCCTTCTGATGATACGTTACGTATTCAAGCTATGGAGCGCCTAGTCAACCAAACACTTATGATGCAACTTGCAGAGCGTATGGGCCTTGAAATTTCTGATAGCCAGCTTGACCAAACATTAATGAGCATGGCTAAAGAGCAAGGCGGTACAATTGCAGACTTACGTCGCACTATTGAAGGCTCAGGTGAAAGCTTTCAAAATTACCGCGAAGAAATTCGTAAAGAAATTACCACTCAACAAGTTACGCGTGCCAATGTAGATCGTCGTATTTATATCAGCCCCCAAGAAGTGGATAATTTATTAAAGATCATGGAAACCCAAGGTGAAAGTGCTGAAGAGTATAATATTGGCCATATCTTAATTGATATTCCAAGTGGTGCTACTGCGGACGAAATTGCCAGCGCTAAAACTCGCGCTGATAAGGTCATTGAGTTTTTACAAGAAGGTAAAGAATTCAAACGTATAGCTATTTCATCGTCAAGCGGTTCACAAGCACTTGAAGGCGGTCAATTAGGTTGGATGAGCATAAACGAAATGCCATCATTGTTTGCTGAAGCAGTAAAAGGTCAAAAGAAAGACAGTATAGTTGGCCCTCTTCGTTCTGGTGCTGGTTTTCACATTGTTAAAGTGCAAGATGTTCGTGGTCGCCAAGTAGTTGAAACGACAGAGGTACGCTCACGTCATATCTTAATCAAGCCATCTGTCATTCTAAGTGAAGAAAAAGCCCGTAATATGCTAGCTGGTTTTGTTAAAGACCTGCGCGCTGGTACTGCTGATTTTGCCGAGCTTGCCAAAGAATATTCAGAAGACCCTGGGTCAGCACTTAAAGGCGGTGAATACGATTGGACAGACCCAACAACCTACGTCCCCGCATTTAAAGACACCTTACTATCACTTGATAAAAATGAAATTAGTGACCCGTTTAGGTCAAGCTTTGGTTGGCACATAGTGCAGTTATTAGACAAGCGTGTTGCCGATAAAACAGAACAAGCTAAACGTAACCGTGCGCACCAATTATTATTCAATCGTAAATTTAAAGAAGAAAGCTTCAACTGGCAGCAAGAAATGCGTGAACAAGCCCATGTTGAAATTTTCCCAACTGCGCAGTAACTATGACTTTACGTATAGCTATAACGCCGGGTGAACCCGCAGGTATTGGCCCTGACTTACTATTAACGCTTGCCCAGCAGCAATGGGATGCACAACTTGTAGTGATTGGCGATGCCCAGTTACTACAAGATCGAGCCAAGCAACTTGGTTTAAGTATTAACTTACTGCCATTTAATGAAAGCCAAGCCATAGAGGCCGCCCCCGCTGGCAGTGTTTATCTGCACCAAGTTGATTTAGGCGCTAAGGTAGAGCTTGGCGTACTAAATGATGGAAACGGTCAGTATGTACTTGATACCTTACGCATAGCCTGTGAAAAGAACATGGATGGTACCTTTGCCGCTATTGTTACAGGCCCAGTACATAAAGGGATAATTAACCAAGCGGGTATTTCTTTTAGTGGCCATACTGAATATTTTGCTCAGCAGTCTAACACTCCAGATGTAGTTATGATGTTAGCGACTCAAGGCATGCGTGTTGCCTTGGTGACTACCCATATTCCCCTAGCTTATGTATCGCGGGCAATTACCGCCGATAGACTAAGCAAAGTGGCGGGTATTTTACATCATGATTTACAAACTAAATTCGGCATTGAAAACCCGCGTATTTTAGTTTGTGGCCTCAACCCACATGCTGGTGAAGATGGTCATTTAGGTCGTGAAGAAATTGAAACAATTACCCCGACCCTCACGCTATTAAATAATCAAGGTATGAACTTAGTTGGTCCACTTCCTGCGGATACTTTATTTCAAGATAAGTACCTACGCGATGCTGATGCGGTACTTGCAATGTATCACGATCAAGGTTTACCTGTGCTAAAATACAAGGGATTTGGTAACTCAGTAAATATTACGTTGGGTTTACCGTTTATACGCACCTCAGTTGATCATGGCACAGCCCTTGATTTAGCCGGCACCGGTAAAGCTGATGTTGGCAGTTTTGAATTAGCGATCCGCGAAGCAATTAAGCTCGCCCATGAAAAAGCACAAAATTAATGACAGATAAAGTACATTTAGGACACCGCGCTCGTAAGCGTTTTGGTCAAAACTTTCTTAACGATAGTATGATTATCGACAAGATAGTAACGGCTATCGACCCTAAACCAGAAGATAATTTAGTAGAAATTGGTCCAGGTCTTGGCGCAATTACCGAGCCTGTTACCGAGCTTAGCGGCCACTTAACCGTTGTTGAGCTTGATAAAGACTTAGTTGATCGCTTAAACGCACACCCATTTTTAGGCCCCAAACTGACGGTTCACCAAGGTGATGCTATGAAGTTTGATTTTGAAAGCCTTGTGCAAGACGACAAAAAGTTAAAAGTGTTTGGTAACTTACCTTATAACATTTCTACGCCCTTGTTATTCCATCTTTTTGAGTTTGCCGACAATATTGAACATATGCATTTCATGCTGCAAAAAGAAGTCGTGAAACGCATGGTCGCAGGCCCTGGAAGTAAAACTTTTGGCCGTTTAAGTGTTATGACACAATATTATTGCCACGCAATGCCTGTTATTGACGTGCCACCAGAATGCTTTAAACCTGCGCCTAAAGTTGATTCAGCAGTGATCCGCTTAATCCCCAAAAAGCCAGAGCAACGCAGTGCTAAATGTACAAAAATTCTTAATACCGTTTGTTTAGAAGCGTTTAATCAACGCCGTAAGACACTTCGTAATAGTCTAAGCAACTTACTCAACGCAGACGAATTAACAACAATTGGCATTGATATTACACTTCGTGCTGAAAGTCTGTCGTTACAACAATTTATTGATATAGCTAATTGGATTTATGACCACAAGCAGTAATTTAGGCTCGCCGATCAAAGTATCGGTAGAAACATTCTATGTTGAAGGCCAATCACAACCAGAGAAAGACAAATATGTTTTTGCTTACTCAATCACCATTAAAAATCACAGCCTTTGCAGTGCTAAGCTACTTAGTCGTTATTGGTTAATAACTGACGCCAATGGCAAAGAAGTCGAAGTACAAGGTGAAGGAGTCGTAGGTGAAACCCCTACCATAGGCCCCGGTGAAAGCTACCAATACACCAGCGGTGCGGTAATTGACACTCCCGTTGGCACCATGCAAGGTTACTATACATTACGTAATGAGTTTGGTACCGAGTTTGATGCACCAATAAACGTATTTCGCTTAGCGCGTCCTAATATTCTGCATTAATCAATTACATGGCTAATTATGTAATCGGTGATCTACAAGGCTGTTTTGGTGAATTTAAACAGCTTTTACAACAGGTTGATTTCAATCCAAGTAAAGATCACCTTTATTTAGTCGGCGATATCGTTGCAAGAGGTCCCGATTCCCTAGCGTGCCTTGATTACTTATACCAATACCAAGACAGTATTACCGTCACTTTAGGTAACCACGACCTACACTTAATAGCGTGTTATCACCGTAATAAAAAACCGAATCCTAAAGATAACTTATCTGCGCTGTTTGCAAGCCCTAAACTCGCTAATTATATTGCTTTACTACAGCAGCAACCGCTCGCTCTTTGGCTCGAAAAGCAACAAACATTTGTTTCTCATGCTGGCTTAAATCCACTATGGAGTGTTTCCCAAGCACTTGAATATGCAAAGTTTGCAGAGCAATGCTATCAAGGCAATGATGCTTTCGCATTTTTTAACTCAATGTATATGCCCCACCCAACAAAAAATATTAACAAGCAATCGAGCCAAGAGAAATTTCGTTATATTGTTAATTATTTCACCCGAATGCGGTTTCTTAATGCCAATAACCAATTAGATCTTAGCGCAAAAGGCAAGATTGATGATAGTAATACACTAATGCCTTGGTTTGCCCACCATAATTTAAAAGGTATAAACTTTGAAATTATGTTTGGTCACTGGGCGGCACTTGAAGGCATTACACAAAATAAAAACGTACACGCTTTAGATACAGGCTGCGTATGGGGCGGCGTAATGACGTTAATAGAACTTTCATCCAAGCAACGTTTTACAGAAAATTCACACCTTTTCACCTAAATTACCAGAAATAACTCTTAACATCTTGTTCGTAATCCGCAGTTCAAGTTGAGCGAGCTCTAAGTGAAATTAAAATGCTGATAAAGAAACTGAACGCATAAAAAATATTTCAAATAAAAATAAAGCCACTATTGAACAGCTAGCCCGTGAAATAGAAGATACTTCGCAAGTTATTAATAAGCTTATTCAATTGGTCGCATATTTTACGTCATTCGCGGTATTGTCGATCAAACTAACTTACTCTTTAGCAAGTAAATGCAGGAGTCGATGCAAGAAAGTTCAGACATGATTGAATCACTACAAAGCCGCGTTGAAGCAGCAGCCGTAACGTGGTAAGCATCAAGCTGAATCATGCGGTAAGGGCAATCAGATCATGCTAATACCGCTTTAAACTCTATTACAGACGCTGTTGTTCAGCCCATTAGTCAGTGAAGAGATTTCAACTGCAGCGCAAAAGCAATAGCATGTGTCGCAAGAGATCGCGAACGGTTAGAGCCTATTGTCGCAATTGCAGAGCAAACCACAAAAGGCGCACGCTAAACAAGCTCAAAGCAACTTAGTAGGCGAAGCCAAAAAAAATCAGCACTTAATAACCTATAAATAACTTTTTACTTACTCTAAAATTGACCTTTTATAAATCTTGCAGGGAGGCTATTTTGCATATATGTCGAGCTTAGTTTACTTTGCGCTTTGTTTAGGTACAAATCGATTACTTTAATCACTTCACACTCATATCGAATCACTTCACACTCATATCGAATCACTTCTGTAATTAGGCTTGTGTATTGACGGCAGTCATCAGGACTATCTGAGTAAATGCACCGAAAGAAATATCGAAAAACGCACCATAGCTAACTTAAGAGCTATTTATTGAGGTGGCTGATATGAAGTGTTAACGCCCACCCACCACCTTAATGCGACTAAACTTTGTTGAGTGTGACGAATTTATAATCGTGCTTATTCTTTTCATCAGCGACATATTCCTCACATGCCACTTGCTGCCAAGTAGCCGACTCTTCATAATCAGGGAACTGAGTATCCCCTTCAGTAGTTAAGTTTATGAAGGTTAAATACAACGTATCGGCCTTAGCTAAAAATTGCTTATAAACATTGCCACCGCCAATAATCATTATTTCACTTTCATCAAAAAGCAGTGATATAGCGGCTTCTGGAGATGAAACAACTTCAATTCCCGGCTCATCATAATCTACATTACGGCTAATAATAATATTTCTACGCCCTGGTAATGGTCGACCTATAGACTCAAATGTTTTACGCCCCATAACCACTGGCTTACTCATAGTCACTTTTTTAAAGTGCTGTAAATCGGCAGGTAAATGCCACGGCATTTTGTTATCACAGCCAATAATACGGTTATTTGCCATAGCTGCTATCATTGATATTTTCACATTAAAACCCAGTATTTTTGTATTACACAAGAAAAAAGGAGCGGCAGCTCCTTTTTTAATAAACATAACATTTAACGTTCGTAGATCACTTCAACGTCGTAATCGTCATCGTCCCAGTCATCATCCCAGTCGTCATCGTTACCTTTATCGGTTGCCTTTTGATGATAAGTATCCCATTTGAACTCAACCTCTTCATCTTCTTCAAAGGCTTCAAACTTCTCTTTAGGCATACTATCAAGCAACGCCATTATATTGTGACAAAGCGCTTGAGTATTTTGCTTGTTAGCCGCAGAGATACGATAAATATTTTCACTTTCACCTAACTCTTCTGCTATTTTCTGGCAGAGCGCTTGAGCCTCATCTTCTGGCAATAAATCAATTTTATTAAATACTAACCAGCGTGGCTTATCTGCCAATTTAGGACTGTACTGATGTAGTTCATTAATAATTGCGAATGCGTTATCAACTGGATTTGATCCATCAACTGGCATGATATCAATTATGTGCAGCAGTACTCTGCATCGCTCTAAATGCTTTAAAAAGCGAATACCTAAACCTGCACCATCAGAAGCACCTTCGATAAGGCCAGGAATGTCTGCAATTACAAATGACTTATTCGTATCAGGGCGAACAACACCTAGATTAGGAATAAGCGTAGTAAACGGGTAATCAGCTACTTTAGGTTTAGCTGCGGACACACTGCGAATAAAGGTAGACTTACCCGCATTTGGCAAACCTAATAACCCCACATCAGCCAATAGCATAAGCTCTAATTTAAGCGGCCTTACTTCACCTGGCGTGCCTAACGTTTTTTGTCGTGGGGCACGGTTAGTACTTGATTTGAACCGGGCATTTCCCAAGCCATGGAAACCACCTTTTGCAACCACTGTTCTTTGACCATGTTGGGTTAAGTCACCCAATGACTCTTGGGTATCAACATCGGTAATACGTGTACCAACGGGTACGTGAAGTATTAAATCTTCACCTTTTTTACCTGTGCAATTACGACTTTGACCATTGGTTCCACGTTCAGCACGATGAAAACGCTCAAACTGGTAATCAACAAGTGTATTTAAGTTTTCATCCGCCTGTAGATAAACACTGCCACCGTCACCGCCATCGCCGCCATCTGGGCCGCCGTCTGGGACATACTTTTCACGACGGAAAGAGACGATACCACCACCGCCATCACCCGCATCGCAACGAATTTCTACTTCATCTACAAACTTCATGATTACTCACTTTAAGATTGGCTTGTTAATAACACTATTATATACCGAAGTGGCCTATAGAGCACACTCTGCATTAAAACACTTGGGTATATAAATTTACAGGGAGCCTAAAACAAAAAACCCCGCAAAGGCGGGGTTTTTCAAGAACCGAACTGATTACTCAGATACGATACTTACGTATTTACGGTTTAAAGGACCTTTTTGTTCAAACTGAACTTTACCATCTGCTTTTGCGAAGATAGTGTGGTCTTTACCGATACCTACGTTTGTGCCAGCGTGGAAACGAGTACCACGTTGACGAACAATGATGCTACCCGCTAGAACTGATTCGCCACCAAAACGCTTAACACCTAGGCGTTTGCTTTCTGAATCGCGACCGTTACGAGTACTACCAGCTGCTTTTTTATGTGCCATTTCTAAGTACCTCTAATTAAGCGCTAATGCCAGTGATTTTAACTTCTGTGAACCATTGACGATGGCCCATTTGCTTACGAGAATGCTTACGGCGTCTAAATTTAACAACCTTAATCTTCTCACCGCGACCATGTGAAACAACCTCAGCTGTTATTTTACCACCGTTTACGAACGGTACACCAATCTCGATTTTCTCACCATCAGCAACTAAAAGCACTGAATCAAATTCAACTGCTGCACCAGTCTCAACGTCTAATTTCTCAAGACGAATCGTTTGACCTTCAGTCACACGGTGCTGTTTACCACCACTTTGGAAAACCGCGTACATAATTAACTCCGTCTGTGCGCCCTCAAATCGACGCAACTAAAATATTCTTCAATAGGGCGCGAAGTCTACGCTAATGCTTAAAAACTAGCAAGCCTCTTTTTGATAAAATGAATAAAAAATAGCTGCGACAAGGGCAATTCAATATTTTCCCCTATTTTATATTAAATTGGCATTATGCCAAGCGCTTTTTAACATCAATAGTAAATAAATAAATATGAGTGTAATGAATATGAATAACGCGCCAGATAAGTGATTACTTTTCAAACAAAAAAAAGAAAGGCACACTAATTCAGCCCTAATTAATCCACTTTTATGCTGTTTTTTTAGCTATTCGTCACAAAATATCGAGCCGAGCCTTTTTTTGTTGTACAATCAGCTGCGTATACCCATTAACATTGGCTCGGAGATCAATGGATATAAAAGCTATCCAGACGTTAATCGAAAACGATATGCATAACGTCAATCAACTTATATATGAACAAATGCGCTCCGATGTGGCGCTGGTAAACCAACTAGGGCTATATATAGTCAATAGTGGTGGTAAACGCGTTCGCCCGATGCTGGCTATTTTAGCTGCTAAGGCACTCGGTTATTCAGGCAAACAACATATCACTTTAGCAACCATTGTTGAGTTTATTCACACAGCAACCTTGTTACATGATGATGTGGTTGATGAATCAAACTTACGCCGCGGAACACCCACTGCTAACGCCGAATTTGGTAATGCTGCCAGCGTATTAGTCGGAGATTTTATTTACACTCGCTCATTTCAGTTGATGGTAGGTATTGGCAAGATGCAGGTAATGCAAGTTTTAGCCAATGCAACCAATATCATTGCTGAAGGTGAAGTATTACAATTAATGAACTGCAACGACCCTAATACAACTGAAGACAGTTACATGCAGGTTATTTATTCTAAAACTGCTAAGCTATTTGAAGCGGCAACCGGACTGGCTGCAATAATCACCGAGCAAGATAACGCAACTTTAGAAGCGCTTAATTTGTATGGCATGCATTTAGGTACCGCCTTTCAATTAGTGGATGATGTGCTTGATTACAATGCTGATGCTAAACAACTTGGTAAAAACATTGGCGATGATTTAGCTGAAGGTAAACCAACATTACCATTAATTTATGCAATGCAGCATGGCACGCCTGAGCAAGTACAGTTAATTCGTGATGCTATCGAGCACAGCAATGGTATGGATAATTTAAGCGCAATTTTAGATACCCTCGCACAAACCAAAGCACTTGATTTTACGATGGATAAAGCAAACCAAGAAGCCGACAAAGCGATTGCTAGTTTAACAGTATTAGAGGAATCACCTTATAAAGAGGCCTTAATTAGCTTAGCCAAAATAGCGGTTGACCGCAGCCACTAAATTTTTATTTAAGCCATAAAAAAGCCTGCAATTGCAGGCTTTTTTAGTATTTAACCTAAATTCAGGTTATATAGGCTATTACGCCATGAAATCAACACCTTCTTTGATGTCTTTTTTCAGGGTTTCTAGCATGTCATTTTTGGCTTTCTCTTCAAATGCGCTTAGCTCGCCGTAAGAAAGAATTTCTTCTACGCCGTTTTTACCTAAACGTACTGGGTGTGCAAAGTATTCTGCATCGCCGTTTTCAATAGCAACATATGCGTAATCTACTACATCTTCACCCTGCAGGCCTTTTACTAAAGACATACAAAAACGAGCTGCAGCAGCACCCATTGATAACGTTGCTGAACCACCGCCAGCTTTAGCATTTACTACTTCAGTACCCGCATTTTGGATACGTGGAGTAAGTGCAGCAACTTCTTCATCAGTGAAAGATATACCTTCAACTTGTGAAAGAAGCGGTAAAATAGTCGTGCCTGAGTGACCACCAATTACTGGGACTTTAACTGACGCAACATCAACGCCTTTAAGTTCAGCAATGAAGGCTTCAGAGCGGATCACGTCAAGGGTTGTAATACCAAAAACGCGCTTAGCGTCGTATGTACCCGCTTTTTTGAATACTTCAGCTACAATTGGCACTGTACCGTTTACTGGGTTAGTTATAATACCCACTAATGCTTTTGGACAGTTAGCAACGATGCCTTCTGCTAATGTTTTGATAATACCTGCATTCACGTTGAATAAATCAGCGCGATCCATACCCGGTTTACGTGGCATGCCTGCAGGGATAAGTACGACATCAGCCCCCTCTAACGCTTTACCTAGGTCATCGGCACCAAAACCCGCTACTTTTACGTCAGTTGGGATGTGAGAAAGATCAACCGCTACACCTGGAACAACTGGGGCTACGTCATATAATGATAATTCAGAACCTGCAGGTAACCCTGTTTTTAATAATAAAGACAATGCTTGGCCGATACCGCCAGCTGCGCCTAGAACAGCAACTTTCATAAAACTCTCCATAATTTAAGGTAGGAAAAACTTAGTGGCACTAAAGATAATGAAATTAACACCTAAAGACAAATTTATCCTGCTTATTTTGCATATAATTTCGACCATAGTTGTAAATAAAGTAGTTTACAGGTGAAATTCATCAGACAATTACTGCATAACTATGCAATATTGTGTAGAATTACCCCACCATTAATGAATAAGAATCTACGACATGCAACCCCAAGACAAGCAAGAAGCATTAGTTAAAGCCTTTAAAGCGTTATTAAAAGAAGAGAACTTTGGCTCACAAGGTGAAATAGTTGAGGCCTTAAAAGAGCAAGGCTTTGATAATATAAGCCAAAGTAAAGTCTCACGCATGTTAAGTAAATTTGGTGCTGTACGCACCCGTAACGCAAAACAAGAAATGGTTTACTGCTTACCTGCTGAAATGGGCGTACCGACTGCTAAAAGCCCTCTACGCCAATTAGTTATAGATATTATGCATAACGAAATGATGATTATCATTCGTACCAGCCCTGGGGCTGCACAGCTTATTGCTCGCTTGCTTGATTCATTAGGCAAGGCCGATGGCGTACTTGGTACCATTGCTGGCGATGACACTATTTTTATCGCGCCAGCGAAAATATCTGAAATAGATGTCACCCTTGAGCGTGTTCATATCTTATTTGATACGGTTTAAACTTACAGTTGCTTTAAAAAGTTTAACGATGGTGCAAAAAACGCAGATCCCATATCGGCTTGAGTAAAATCAAGCCAATGATCAGAACACTCCCCCAAGCGACTCTTAAGCACTTGCGTAAAAGCCTCCCCTGAAGCGGAACAACTAACCGTTAAAATCCCCTGTTCGTGTACATCACCAAAAGGCATACTTTGATTTAATAAAATCGGCAGCCCTTGTTCATCTTTAAGTTCTACCCTAACGGCATGACTACTTTTTATAGCAGGCACCACAAGTGTGTTATCTAAGCGTGTGCGCCCCATTATTTGTTCTTGTTCTGTCAGTGATAGGTGCTGCCATACACTTAAATCATGCACAAAACGTTGCACATGAATATAACTGCCCTGATCTTCAAAGTGACCTGGCTTATTAATTAATGCCGTGGTGCGTTTTTGTCTGCCATAAGGCATATCGCCACCATAAATAAAGCCATTAAAATCACGACCATCTAAAAAGCGAAAGTTACGAACTTGCTCCACCAGCTCAACATCTGGTGAAAATAGCTTTAAGATTTGCAGTGCAAATAAGTGATTTACATCTTCGCGATCTGAACGGATTTGAATAAATAAGTCGAAAGGCTCAGCCCCCATAAGATACTCACTATGAGTTATATTAGGGAAACTTTTTAATTCGTCTGGGATAAACTCAGGAAGCAAGTGCGGCCAATACTGAGCACCAATTGCGACAAAGCTTGTAAGCATAGACTCAGAGAATTGATCAGCAAATTCATCTTGTATTGCACTGACTCGTTTTAATTTTTTACGTAAAGACTCATCGTGACTATCTAGCACGTTAAAAAACAAATGCAAACCGTGTAAGTTTGCCTCAGCACAAATTCCAGATTGCGCTTGCGCCATGATATATCCTTAGCTTAAATGTTTGACACGGCCGAATTTTTCGAATGAAAAGCATTGCAGCAAACCGCGTAGCCTATTTCTATTTTATTCTATTAATAGCTAACTCAACGTTATCTAATTGAAATAACTCGATTCAGTGACTGTTAATACTTACCTATAAGTATATGCTTTGACCAAGAAACTCTGCAACCACCTTTTATACACAGAACAACAAAAAGGTTCAGAAGTTCGCAGTAATGAATTAGATTAATGAGTTTCTGTTTAACTATTTAAGCTACATGCCTCCCATTATGGAAATACTACGTGAGACATCTCTTACAAGTATGGCAGAAATTGAGTATAACGATGATAAAAAAACACGAAAATAAAAAGTAAAACATTGATTTTAAATTACTTTTAATAAGTTTCAAAATCTTGACAAATATTTACATTCAAATTTTATCCTTTTTTAGCTAAATAAAAACTCTATACTTATTTCCATCGGTTAGGCAGCAATGCCTTAATGAGTAAAGACATGGATTAACTACTCATTAATCTAAGGATTATAGATTCCGTTACCCTAACAAGGATTTAAGGGCAAGCTCAGGATGAGCACACAATGGAGTGTTACTAAATTGGACAGCATCAGGATGATGCGTAAAGGAAGCACAATAGGAATTGTGAAAATGGAGCACGGATGCAATAAGGATATAGGCTCGGATAGCCTACATTACGCATAGATAAAAGTAATAGCGTAATCACATGGATTAGTAAGGATTATGGAGTTAATCAAGTACCATTGCAGGATGCAATAAATTAAGAAGATCCCGCAAGCGCGACTAGAAATAGGACGCGCTTTTCTTTTTTATCTACTTCATCAATATATTGATATACCCATCATTCATTCTCAAATGCGACATAAATACCTTTAAATTCAACCCTCATAATATAAAATTATCGCTAAAAGTGTTCGCCTCTTATATACAAACTTATAATATTCATAGTTAGACTGTTGATCTTTAGCGCTGCAAAGTTAAGAATAAATAATGTTCTGACATTACAAACTAAAAATGATCACAGACAAAAAGCTAAATAAAAAAGAAGTCACCCGAGAGAAAAATCAACTGCTTATCCTAAATGCAGCTGAACAATTGTTTGCTCAACTCGGCTATGAAGGCGCAAGCATGAGCAAAATAGCAAAAGAAGCGCAATTTCCTAAAGCGAATATTTTATATTACTTTAAAAGTAAAGATGGCTTATACGAGGCTGTTATTGATCGAATTGTTGTCAACTGGAACTTAGGGTTAGACAAAAATACAGCCTCTGATGATCCCGCATTAGTGTTGTACAGCTACATTAAAAATAAAGTTACCTTATCGATTAATAAGCCTTTGCAATCTAGGCTATTTGCGGGTGAGGTTTTACGCGGGGCTCCTTACTTACAAAATTATATAAAAGCCAATACACGTCCTTGGGTTGAACAGAAAGTAGCAATATTTGAAAGCTGGATGGAACAAGGTAAGATCGACAGAGTTGATCCTTACCACTTGTTATTTACTATTTGGTCTACTACCCAATATTATGCAGACTTTCAAAGTGAAGTATTACTGGTACTTGATAAACCTGAGTACGATAAAGTTGATGTCGACACGATTACCGACTCCATAGCCCATATAATCCTAAAAGGGCTCGGTCTAACTATTCCTACTCAAAGTGAGCAAATACAATGCTAAAATTTACGACTCCAGATTTATATGATGATCACCGTGACCACGTCCAAGTTATGGATAGTGGCCTTTACCATTTTGGGAAAAACAAACACTTCTGCGGCCAAGCTATCACCGTCACTTGCCCTGATGACAATTCTCTTGCTGCTGACATACTTCACCAAGACGGTACTGCAAAAGTACTGATTATTGATGGGTTTGCCAGTAAACGCTTGCTTTTATTGGTGATATTATGGCCGAGCGCGCGCTAAGTAATGGTTGGGAAGGGGTTATTATCAATGGGTGTTGTCGTGACATAGAAATTCTAACAACTTTAGAATTACCTGTAATGGCGTTAGGTTCCACCCCTCGCTGTACTGATAAAAGAAGTTTTGGTGATAAAAACCAACCTGTAAATATGTTAAGTACAACAATTAATGAAGGTGATTGGATTTATGCTGATGTTAATGGTGTATTGATCAGCAAAAAATCACTTATATAATCCACAGTCCTCATAAACAAGAGAACTAACTTGGTGCAAAGGCGCACCAAATTAGGCCGTTTTTACCTAATTTAACCCTTCATTTTCGGTTTATTATTATATGAGTTCCTTGCGGAGCCAATAAAAGCTGACCAATCGGACAACATAATAGTTATGGCACTGCTTTTGCTTAATGACTAGCAATGACGTTCACTAAAAAGATAAATACTCAACTTCAAAATCAAGCATAGAGCGCGCTTTAGAACTCAAAGCGATGCTGTT
Source organism: Pseudoalteromonas sp. AOP7-A1-14 (assembly GCF_052376275.1). Lineage (NCBI taxonomy): Bacteria > Pseudomonadati > Pseudomonadota > Gammaproteobacteria > Alteromonadales > Pseudoalteromonadaceae > Pseudoalteromonas > Pseudoalteromonas sp. AOP7-A1-14. Next base: position 71,478 of record NZ_JBQSVO010000003.1, read on the forward strand.
TTGCAAATATAAAATGACATTTATCTCTTTTGTACAAACAACAATGCATATACACGATTCTCTCAACTTCACCAAGTAACGAGTTTTAACATGAGCATAAAAACAAGCAATAATCACATCGGCATTTTTTGCGATCATGGCCCAAAAAACTGGCAAATAACCCAACAAGGATTATTAGCCAATAAACGCTTAGCGGTTAAAGATGTTTTTGCTGTAAAAAATGAGCGTAATAGCGCAGGTAACCCTCATTGGTTTGAAAATGCAGCCCCCATGCTAAGCACAGCTTCTTGTGTTGAAAAACTAATGCTACAAGGTTGTAACTTCCAAAGTTTCACCCACACGGATGAGCTAGCATATAGTCTAGAAGGTAATAATATACATTACGGTGCAGCTCAAAATCCTAAGCTGGCAGGCCATGCTTGTGGTGGTTCGAGCATGGGGTCTGCTGCCGCAGTCGCGAAAGATTTAGCAGATATAGGACTGGGGACTGATACAGGTGGCTCAATACGAATTCCGGCTAGTTACTGTGGTTTATTCGGTATTAGACCAAGCCACGATGTTATTGCAAAAGATGGGTTAATACCTCTAGCAGCGCCATTTGACACTATTGGATGGTTTACCTCAAGCGCAGAACTACTTAAAGAGGTAGGCGATGTTTTATTACCTAAGCAACCTATCAATCCGGTTAATACCTTGGTAATAGCGGATGAGTTACTTGAGCTCGTTGATCCTTCATTAGAAGCCACATTACTGAACTCGTTGGCTCTCACAAAAAAACAGTTCTCTAAACACAAGCGTTTTAGTGTACCGAGTAAACAAATATTTACCGAACTTAGTGATGCGTTTCGAGTATTACAAGGCCGCTCTATTGCTCACACGTATCGAGATTGGCTAGAGCAACCTAAGAGACTTTCACACTTTGCTCCGGCTATTCAAGCACGCTTTACCATGGCACTATCATTAACTGAACAAGAAGAGCGTGAAGCTAAAAAAGTACAACAGCACTGGCAAGCATTAGTTGCTAATAACTTAGATTCTAAAAGCTGTTTGTTTTTACCCACTACACCGACAACAGCACCCTTGTTGGGAGCGGATACAAACGCTTTACGCATGCAAATAATTACATTATCGGCTATTGCAGGCTTGAGCCGCTCAGCGCAAGTGCATATTCCAATGCCATGTTTAGCAAATGGCGCCCCCTATGGCTTTTCGCTAATGATGAGTCATGGTAACGATAAAAGTTTATTAGCTTGCATACAACTGATTCACACACAACTAAAGTAGAGCATAATTGTATGAGTACACAAAATATTGCATTTACCGCCCCACACTTTTCGGCCACCCAGGCAGGTATAAATATACTTAAAGAAGGCGGAACCGCCACTGAGGCCATGGTCGCAGCCGCTGCTGTAATTAGTGTGGTATACCCACATATGAACTCCATTGCTGGAGATGGATTTTGGCTAATAGATAATCCGAAGGCCACTTCACCTATCGCTATTGATGCCTGCGGGCGCGCAGTAAGTGATATCAGTGCTTATAAAGATCTAACCCAAATTCCTGAGCGCGGTGGTTTAAGCGCACTAACTCAAGCAGGCACAATCAGAGGTTGGCAAAAAGCGCTACACATTGACAAAAATGCTCAATTACCTTTAACACGGATTTTAGCCCCCGCTATTGAACTTGCCCGCAATGGTTTTATTGTTACTAAAAGCTTACAAACTGCCTGTGAAAAGCTTGCACAAACTGATGGCACTAACAAAGCATTTAGAGACCTATATATTCCTAACGGTAAACCTCTGCATGCTGGTCAGCAATTTAATAATCCAAAGCTTGCAGATACATTAGAACAGTTAGCGCAACAAGGGTTAGATGCCTTCTACCAAGGTCCGCTTGCTGACTCATTTATCAAAGACTTAGCGGCCCAAGGAAGCGTTATGACCGCTGAGGATATTATGAATACACAAGCGACTGTTGTCACTCCTCTGACTATGAATATTTCAGGGATAGATTGCTACAATTTACCTGCTCCAACTCAAGGCGTTCATTCGTTACAAATACTAGGTGCGGTTGACCAGCTAAAGCACTTAGCAAAAACCGAGGCTGATTGGGCTCACTTAATTGTCGAAGCGACAAAGCAAAGCTTTACTCACCGTCCATCCTTATGGGCTGATCCTGACATAGTGGGCGCAGCTTACGAAAATGCACTAACTAAAGAACAATTAACCAAATTAGCTAATAATATAGATATGAGCCAAGCTAAAAACTGGCCTTTTAGTACCGAACCCGGTGATACTGTTTGGATGGCAGCTAGAGATAAAAACGGGCAATTAGTTAGCTTTATTCAAAGTATCTACTGGGAGTTTGGAAGTGGCGTTCTCATGAGCGAAGGTGGCTTTGTATGGAATAACCGAGGTATTAGCTTTAGCTTAGACAAAAGCGAGATAAACTGTTTATCTGCCAATAAAAAACCAGCGCATACTCTTAACCCCGCTTTAGCTAAATTTGCGGATGGTCGGCGCCTAGCCTATGGCACTATGGGCGGTGAAGGCCAACCGCAAACTCAAGCAGCTGTATTTGCGGGCTATGTCTGGCGTAACAAATCTATTACCGATGCGGTCAGCGCCCCACGCTGGTTATTAGGACGAACATGGGGTGATTCAAGTACCAATTTAAAATTAGAACAAAGCCTAGCCAATGAGATAAAAGATGAGTTAAATAGTCGTAATCATGATTGGGTAAGTGTAACTGATAACAATGAAATGATGGGCCATGCAGGGGCAATACTTGAAACCTCTGATACACTTGAAGCAGCAACGGACCCTCGCTCAAACGGCCTTGCAACCGTGACAACAATATACTAGGAATTCCATGTCAGAAATTATAAATCAGTGGTCAATCTTATTGGCCTTAATCGCAACGGGCATCTTTGCCGGTATTTTAGCAGGCCTTTTCGGTGTCGGTGGCGGTATTGTTATTGTACCTGTGCTTTACTTTTTATTACCTAACTTTGGGGTGAGTCCTGAATCAGCAATGATGATAACAACAGCCACCTCGCTTGCGACTATTGTGCCTACTTCAATTTCGTCAATTCGCTCACATCACAGTAAAGGCAATATTGATCTTGCGCTAATAAAATATTGGGCGCCATTTATTTTAGTAATGGCGGTGCTAGGTAGCTTTTTAGCACAATCAGTACGAGGTAATGCACTGGTACTTATGTTTGCCTGTATTGCCATACTTGTGAGTTTAAATATGCTTTTTAGAGCTGGAGCTCCTGCACTTGTGAAGCAATTACCGGGTAAAATAGGTCAAGCGATAATGGCCTGTGTTGTCGGTGGTTTTTCAGTCATGATTGGCATCGGCGGAGGCACTATTGGGGTGCCTTTACTCAGCGCTTTTAATGTTCGTACGCACGTTGCGGTAGGTACCGCCGCTGTATTTGGTTTACTCATTGCCTTACCGGGTGTCATTACCCTGCTGAGCATCGGTAGCACCCCTGATGATGCGCCTATGGGCACATGGGGTTTAGTTAACCTGCCTGCCTTTTTCTTAATTATCCCGCTTACTATTTTATTTGCTCCTATGGGTGTAAAAATTGGTAGCAAGCTAGATCAAAAACAATTAAAACGCGCTTTTGCCGTCGTGCTCATGCTAACCGGTATTCGTATGCTTACTCAAACTCTGGGATCTTAAATAATGATTAACAACACTCAAATACACCCTTTAAATCCCCCCCAGCGTCTACTAATGGGGCCTGGGCCAATAAATGCGGACCCTCGGGTGTTACGTGCAATGTCTGCACAGCTTGTGGGTCAGTATGACCCTGTTATGACCGGCTTTATGAATGAAACTATGGCGCGGTACCGCGAGGTTTTTAAAACCCAAAACGAATGGACAATGCTTATTGATGGTACCTCACGGGCAGGTATTGAAGCTGTACTATGCTCGATTTTACGACCAGGTGACAAAGTCCTCGTGCCTATAATGGGCCGATTTGGTCACCTTCTCGCAGAGATAGCAGAACGAGTGGGTGCAAAAGTTCATACCATTGAAGTCCCTTGGGGAGAAGTATTCACTCCCGAACAAATTGAAAAAGCAATTAGCCAAATTAAACCCCATGTTTTAGCAATGGTGCAAGGTGATACTTCCACCACGATGAACCAACCTCTTGAGCATATTGGTGATATTTGCCAAAAACACGACGTAATGTTTTATTGCGATGCAACCGCGTCTATCGTAGGTAACGATTTACCAGCCGATGAATGGAAACTAGATGCCCTATCTGTTGGTTTGCAAAAGTGTTTAGGCGGCCCTTCAGGTTCTGCGCCTCTAACCTTAAGCGACAAATGTGCGGATTGGATCCAAAAACGTAAGAAAGTAGAAGCAGGTATCAGAACAAGTGCTCATCAAGATGGCACTGAACCCTTTATTCGTTCTAACTACTTTGACTTGGGTATGATCATGAACTATTGGGGTGAGGAACGCTTGAATCACCACACCGAAGCCACCAGCATGCTTTATGGTGCATCTGAATGTGCCCGTATTGTGATCGAAGAAGGTGTAGATAACTGTGTTGCACGTCATAAACTTCATGGCGATGCCCTACTCAAAGGGATTCAAGCCTTAGGTTTAAATGTATTTGGCGACCTTAACCACAAAATGAATAATGTGTTGGGTGTATATATTCCTCAGGGCATAAACGCTGATCACGTCAGAGGACAAATGCTTACAGACTTTGGCATAGAGATCGGAACCTCTTTTGGACCATTACACGGTAAAATATGGCGAATCGGAACAATGGGCTACAACGCGCGTAAAGATACTGTTTTACAAACGCTCGCCAGCCTTGATGCTTGCTTGCATGCCAATGGCTACAAAGGCCCTAAAGGTGAAGCAGCCATTACCGCACTAAATCATTACAAATAAGGATTAGCATGACTACATTAGACTCAACTCTTGCTAAAACTCATGCATCGCGTGCTTTATTACGCTGTAAAACGCTCAGTG